>DASYZF010000255.1:0-4886 GCA_035946515.1 Gammaproteobacteria bacterium
AAAGTATCGCGCTAGGTCCTAGAAGCTTTTATGCGGATAGACGTCTTCTCTGATGTTGTCTGCCCCTGGTGCTTCGTGGGCAAGCGCCGCTTGGACGCCGCGCTCGCCGCCGCCGGCATCACCGATGCCGCGATCCATTACCATGCCTTCCAGCTCAACCCGGACCTGCCCCCGGGCGGCATGGACCGCCAGGAATACATGCGCCAGAAGTTCGGCGATTCCGCGAATGTGGAACGCATCCACGACCGGGTGCGGGAGGCCGGCCGTAGCGCCGGCATCGAGTTCCGCTTCGACCGGATCAGCCGCAGCCCCAACACCTTCGATGCCCACCGCCTGCTGGCCCTCGCCGACATCCAAGGCAGGCAGGGAGCCCTCAAGGACGCCTTGATGAGCGCCTATTTCCTGGAAGGACGTGACGTCGGCGACCGCGCGGTGCTGGCCGACATCGCTTCCCAGGCGGGCATGAGCGGCGACATCCCGGCCTGGCTCGCCGGCGATGCGGCCGCGGACGAGGTGCGCGCCGACCTCATCACCGCCGCCAGGCTCGAGATCAGCGGCGTGCCGTTCTTCATCTTCGGCGGCCGCTACGCGCTCGCCGGCGCCCAGCCGCCGGAAGTCTTCGCCCAGGCCATCGAGGCGGCGCGCCGTCTCCCCGACCCGGGACCCGCCGGACCCATCGGTTAGAATGCAGCGTCGCGCCGGTGTGCGCGGTGCCCCCGGAGTTCCACCGTGCTCATGGCCGATGTAGGACTGCTGCTGTTCGCGCTCGTGGTGATCCTCGCAGGCGCGGAGTTCTTCACCAACGCCCTCGAGCACCTGGGTCAGCGCTTCAGCTTGTCCGAGGGGCTGGTGGGTTCGGTGCTGGCGGCGGTGGCGACGGCGCTGCCAGAGACCGTGGTACCCATCATCGCCGTGTTCTTCGGCGGCCAGGACCTCGCGGTGCGCCAGGAGGTGGGCATCGGCTCCATCCTGGGTTCGCCGCTCATGCTCGCCACCCTCGCGCTCGCCCTCATCGGTCTCTTCACCGGCTTCAAGCGCGGCTGGGACACACCGCTCAAACCGGAACTCTCCGGCCTGCTGCGGGACCTCGGCTACTTCGTGGTGGCCTACGCCATCGCCTTCATCGGGCTCTACGTGCCGCGTCCTTCCGGCGGCGTCCATCTCATGGCGGGCCTGTGCCTGGTGTTCCTCTACGGCTATTACGTGTTCAACACCGTGCAGGCCTCCGCTATGCTGGTGGACAAGGGCCACGGCACCCGTGCGGAGGAACCCCTGTTCCTGCGCCGCTTGGGGCTGCCCCATACCTTCGGCGGGGAGCTCGCCCAGCTCTTCACCGCCCTGGTGCTCATCATCGTCGGCGCCAAGCTCTTCGTGACCGGGGTGGAACAGGTGGCCGCGGCCACGGGCATCGGCGCCCTGGTGCTGTCCCTCGTCATCGTCCCCATCGCCACCGAGATGCCCGAGAAGTTCAACAGCATCCTCTGGGTGCGGCGCGGCAAGGACACCCTCGCCTTCGGCAACGTCACCGGCGCCATGGTGTTCCAGGGGACGCTCTTGCCCGCCTTCGGTCTGCAGCTCGCCGCCTGGCGGCCCGGCTACGACGTGCTCCTGACCATGGGCTTGAGTTTCGCCGCGGCCCTCTGGACCCTGTACCTGGCGGTGCGCCGCCGCCTCACGCCCCGCGCCCTGCTGGTGAACGGCGCCCTGTACCTGCTGTTCTTCGTCCTGGTCCTGCGCCACTGAGCCCCATGACCCAGCCCTCAAGCAGCGTCCCCTCCCCCTGCATCCGGAACTGCTGCCTGGATGAACAGGACGTGTGCCTGGGCTGCGGCCGCAGCCTGGATGAGATCCGCCTCTGGAGCGAGTCGGGCGATGCCGAACGGCTCGCTATCCTCAGGCGCGCCGCCGGACGGCGCGCGGAGCGCGAAGCCCGGCGCCAGGCTTGGGAAGCGGGCATCCTGGACAGATGACCGCCCCCGCAGGGTTGTACCGCCGGCGGGTTATGGATATTGTTTTACATATGCGGTTTCGGGGTATCCCATGCGCCTGACGCTCCTGCTCCCTCTCGGCCTGCTCGCGGCCTGCGCCAGCCATGCGCCCGTCGCCACGGCCCCCGACCGCTGGACCTATCTCGGCAACGACCCCGAGGGCACCCAGAACATCTACATGCGCGCCCAGGACAGCGGCAAGCAACAGGGCACGGTCACCGCCTGGTACAAGTTCGAGTTCGCTACCCCCCATGAGGTGGTCACCGGCCCCGCCCTGAAGCAGCAGGTCTACATCGAGCGCCGCGACCTCGTGGAGATGGACTGCAAGGCCGAGACCCTGCGCCTCAAGGACGAGACCTACTTCAACGTGGAGGACCAGCAGGTGTTCCGGGTGACACCCGACGCGGCGGCGGTCCCCGCGGCCCAGGTGTTCGCCGGCGGCGTGAGCGACATCCTGTATGAGGGCGCCTGCGGCAGCTCCCTGCAGTGGACTGCCCTCGGTGAGGACCCCCAGAAGACCCAGGACATCTACGCCCGCGTGGAAGGCGCCCGCGACCAGCACTCCATCGTCATGGCCCGTTTCCGTTTCGTGTATCACGAACCGCGGCAGATGGTGGCCGCCCCCTCGCTCACCCAGGTGAGCTACAGCAGCCGCCAGAACAGCGTGCTCATGGACTGCGCCGGCCAGACCTTCGCCCTGCAGCACGAGACCTATTACGACGAGGACGGGGTCACGGTGTTCGGCGTCACGCCGCCCAAGGATGCGAAGCCCAGCGCCGTGGCACCGGACGGCGTCACCGGCCTCATGTACAAGGCCGCCTGCGGCATCCCGCTCACCTGGACCTACGTGGGCATGGATCCGCACAAGACCCAGAAGATCTACCTCGTGGGCGAGCCCGACAGGAGATCGGGCGGTACCGTGGAAGCCAGGTTCCGCTTCGAGTACCTCGCGCCGGGCAAGCTCGTCACCGGCACCAGCCTCGCCCAGGTGGGATACACGGTGCGCACCGCCGACGTGGTGCTGGATTGCAGCGCTTCCACCCTCACCCTGCTGCGCGAGTCCTACCTGGACGACTCCCAGAAGGAAGTCTTCAGCGTCAAACCCGCTGCCCCGCAGCCGGCTCCGGTGGCCCCCCAGGGTCTCACCGGCATGATGCAGCACGCGGCCTGTCACCCTTGAGCGCGGCAGCCGCGGGCGGCAGCTGTATTTCCAGCCCCACAGTCCGTAAAATCACCGCATTCATGAACGGGGATCGGTCCGCTGCCGCATCCACTCCAGGCAAACGGACCACACTCGGGCGCCAACATCCATGACCATCCAGGCTCCGAAGCAGCTCGGCAAGTACGTCATCGGCCGTGAACTCGGTCGCGGCGCTTCCAGCATCGTCTACCTCGCCAACGACCCCTTCGCCCATCGCGACGTGGCGGTCAAGGTCTATGCGCCGGAAGGCGACATGGACGCCTCCAAGGCCAAGCTCTACCGCAAGCTGTTCTTCAACGAAGCCCACATGGCGGGCAAGCTGCTGCACCCCAACGTGCTCCCGATCTATGACGCCGGCGAGGAAAGCGGCCTGCGCTACGTGGTGATGATGTACCTGGAGGGCTACAAGCCGCTCACCGAGCACGTGCGCCAGGACAAGCTGCTTCCGGTCAAGAAGGTGGTGGAGATCTTCTTCGCCATGGCCAAGGCGCTTGATTACGCCCACCGCAACGGCGTGGTGCACCGCGACATTAAGCCGGCCAACGTCATGATGGGTCCCACCGGCCAGATCATGATCGTGGATTTCGGCATCGCCAAGCACGCCCTCGGCGCCTCCACCCAGATCACCGGTATCGTCGGCACCCCCCGCTACATGTCTCCCGAGCAGGTGAGCGGCGGCGACGTCAACAACCAGTCCGACCTCTTCTCCATGGGGGTCATGGTCTACGAGATGCTGGCCGGCGTGCCCTGCTTCTTCGGGGACTCGCTGCCGAGCCTCACCCACCAGATCATCAACATCGATCCCCCGCCCGTGCCCCAGTTGCGTGCGGACGTGCCGGAATCCCTGAACAAGATCCTGCAGCGCTGCCTCAAGAAGCAGCTCAAGCAGCGCTACAAGACCGGCATGGACGTGGCCGGGGACCTCATCAACGTCTCTGACTCCCTGACCAGCCGCGCCGAGGAGATCTCGGAGCAGGAACGCTACAACCTGCTGACCAAGCTGAGCTTCTTCAGCGAGTTCAGCCAGCCTGAGACCTGGGAGATCATGCGCGCCGGCGCCTGGAAGACCTACAAGCCCGGCGAAGTCGTGGTGCAGGAAGGCGAGCTGGACGACAGCTTCTTCGTGGTCGTTTCCGGCGAGCTCACCGTGCACAAGGGCAAGACCTTGCTGGGCAGCCTGAAGGGCGGCGACTGCTTCGGCGAGATGGGCTACCTCAAGAAGACCAAGCGCAGCGCCACGGTCAAGGCCAAGGACAACGTGAGCCTGCTGCGTGTGAACGCCACCCTGATGGAGCGCGCTTCACGGGACTGCCAGCTCAGGTTCTACAAGGTCTTCGCCCACACCCTCATCGAGCGCCTCACCCGCACCAACGAGCAGCTCCACGCCCTGCACGGCTGAGGTGCGGCGCCCGGGCTGATCTCAGCCCTTCCTGCCGGGCACCAGCAGCATCAGCGTGCCGAGCACCACCGCGCCCACGCCGGCCCAGGCTGGGATGCGGGTCCTGCCTTCGCTCTTCACCGCGAACTCCACCGAACCGAGCTTCGCCTCATGGTCGGACTTCGGATAGTTGAAGCCGCCGTACACCAGGCCGAAGAGACCGGCGGCCACGAGCAGGACGGCGACGATCTTGAGTATTTTCATGTTGCCTCCTCCGTATAGCGTGTCCATGTCAAATCGAATTATCCGGACGCGCCGC
>DASYZF010000256.1:0-13789 GCA_035946515.1 Gammaproteobacteria bacterium
CGCGAAGGGCGAGGCACCGTAGAGCATGCTCCCCGGCCGCACCCAATCCGCGTGGCTCTGGGGCCAGGCCAGGATGCCCGCGGAGTTGGCGATGCTGCGCTCCGCCTCGATGCCGGCCGTGGCGGCGGCGAAGGTCTCGAGTTGCGCCAAGGTCTTGGGGTTGGAGGTCTCGTCGGCGGAGGCGAAATGGGTCATGAGCCGCGCCGGCTGCTTCACGGCGCGCGCCCGGTTGAGGCGCTTCCAGGCATCCGGCACCGCGGCCGGGGCGAAGCCCAGCCGGTTCATGCCGCTGTCCACCTTGAGCCACACACCGAGCTCGGCCTTGAGCGCGGACTGCTCGATGAGCTTCAGCTGGTAGGCGTCGTGCACCACGAGCTCGCAATCCCAGCGGGCGGCCTCCTCCAGCTCCGCGTCGCCGAACACGCCCTCCAGGAGCACGACGGGATTGGAGAGACCGGCGCGGCGCAAGGTCTGGGCCTCCTCGAGGCTCGCCACCGCGAAGGCATCCGCCGCGGCGAGCGCCTGGGCGACCACGGCGATGCCATGGCCGTAGGCGTTGGCCTTGACCACGGCCATGACCCGGGACCGGGGCGCGAGTTCACGTACCCGCTTGAGGTTATGGCGCAGAGCAGCGAGGTCGATGAGCGCGCCGGTGGCGCGGCTCATGCGTAGCCGCCGTCCTCGGCCGTGTAGTTCTCGAAGCGGGTGTAGGCGCCGAGGAAGGTGGTGCGCACCATGCCGATGGGGCCGTTACGCTGCTTGCCGACGATGATCTCGGCCGTGCCCTTGTCGGGGCTCTCCTTGTCGTAGACCTCGTCGCGATAGATGAACACGATCACGTCCGCGTCCTGCTCGATGGAGCCGGATTCACGCAGGTCCGACATGATGGGCCGCTTGTCGGGGCGTTGTTCCAGGCTGCGGTTGAGCTGGGACAGGGCGATGACCGGGATCTTGAGCTCCTTCGCCAGGGATTTAAGGCTGCGGCAGATCTCGGAGATCTCCGTGGCCCGGTTCTCCCGGGTGCCGGGCACCTGCATGAGCTGCAGGTAGTCCACCACGATGAGCCCCAGGTTGTGGTCGCGCTTCAGGCGCCGGGCGCGGGCGCGCAGCTCCGTGGGGGTCAGGGCGCCGGTGTCGTCGATGAACATGGGCGCCTTGGACATGATGGAGATCGCCGAGCTCACCCGCTTCCAGTCGGTGTCGTCCAGCTTGCCGGTGCGCACCTTGAGCTGGGCGATGCGGCCGAGCGAGGAGATCAGGCGCATGGCAAGCTGCTCACCCGACATCTCCATGCTGAAGATGGCGGTGGGCAGGTTGCCGCTGATGGCGGCATATTCCGCCACGTTCATGGCGAAGCTGGTCTTGCCCATGGAGGGACGGCCGGCGACGATGATGAGGTCGCCAGGCTGCAGGCCGGCAGTCATCTCGTCGAAGCGCGCGAGACCGGTGGCGACGCCGGTCACGTGGCTGTCGGCGTGCACCAGGGTATCGAGCCGGTCCACGGCCTTGGCCATGAGCTCGTTGATGCGCACGTAGTTCTTGCCGGCCCGGTCGCCGCGCTCGGCGATCTCGAACACCGCCCGCTCCGCGGAATCCACCAGCTCGGCGATGCCGCGGCCTTCCGGCCGGTAAGCGGACTCGGCGAGTTCGCCGCCGACGCGGATCAGCTGGCGCAGCACCGAGCGCTCACGCACGATGTCGGCGTAGGCGCGTACGTTGGCGGCGGTGGGCGTGTCGCGGACCAGGGTGGCGAGGTAGGCCAGGCCCCCTGCCTGCTCCAGCTTGCCGCGCGCCTGCAGCCATTCGGCCAGGGTCACGGCGTCGAAGGGCTGGTCCTGTTCCGAGAGCTCGGCCATGGCCCGGAACACCAGGCGATGGTCCTGGCGGTAGAAATCCTCTTCGCGGATGCGGTCGGCCACCTGCTCCCAGGTGGCGTTATCCAGCATCAGGCCGCCCAGCACCGCCTGCTCCGCTTCCAGCGAATGGGGCGGCGTGCGCATCGCTTCCAGGCTGGAAGCGGCTTCGAAGGGTTTGACGCTGGCCATGGCTGGAATCGCTCTCCCGGAATCCCAATTTAGACAAGCCGGGCGGCAGGGGCAACCACCGCCTCGGGGACGGCAGACGCCAAGGGCCCAGTCGCCGAACTATTGTTGGGCTGCGCAGGCCTGAAAAAACCGCCAGTGATTTCAGCCGCTTGCAGTTGGATAAAAAATGCCCACCCTGCACTGCTCCCCAAAAAGAAAACGGAGGCATAGCCTCCGTTCTCCAATCCTGCCTTTCGGCAGGGATCACTCTTCAGCGATCACGTTGACGGTGATCTCCACGTTCACGTCGGTGTGCAGGTGGATTTCCACCTTGTGCTCGCCGGCGGTGCGGATCGGGCCCTGAGGCATGCGCACTTCCTTGCGCTCCAGCTTCACGCCGGCGGCCGTGACGGCCTCGGCGATGTCCACCGTGCCCACGGAACCGAACAGCTTGCCTTCCTGGCCGGCCTTGGAGCGGATGGTGATGACCTTGCCTTCGAGCTCGCCCTTGCGCTGCTGCGCGAGCGTGAGGTGCTCCACGGCCAGCTTCTCGAGCTCGGCGCGGCGCTTCTCGAACTCTTCCAGGTTCCTGGCGGTGGCCGGCTTGGCCTTGCCCTGTGGGATCAGGAAGTTGCGGCCGTAACCGGCACGCACCTTGACCTTGTCGCCCAGGTTGCCCAGGTTCTCGACCTTCTGCAGGAGGATGACTTCCATTGCTTATCTCCCTCAGTGCTGGTCGGTGTAGGGCAGGAGCGCCAGGAAGCGGGCGCGCTTCACGGCGAGCGAGAGCTGGCGCTGGTAGTTCGAGTGCGTGCCGGTGATGCGGCTCGGCACGATCTTGCCGGTCTCGGTGACGTAGCCCTTCAGGGTGGCGATGTCCTTGTAGTCGATCTCGACCACGCCTTCGGCCGTGAACCGGCAGAACTTACGCTTACGGAAGAAACGTTGCTGGGTTGCCATGTGCTATTCCTCTCGGATTCGGTTGCGGCTCAGGCGCGGTCGGCGCGGGAGTCGTCTTCATCATCGCGGTCGTCGCTGTCGAAGCGCTCGGCGCGGCCTTCCTTCTCCTCGTCCTTCGGCTTGATCAGCGGCGAAGGCTCGGTGACCGCTTCTTCACGGCGCACCACGAGGTGGCGCAGCACGGCGTCGTTGAAACGGAACATGCCGACGAGCTCGTTCAAGGTGGGCTGGCCACACTCGATGTTGAGCAGGACGTAATGGGCCTTGTGGACCTTGGCGATGGGATAGGCGAGCTGACGACGTCCCCAGTCCTCGAGGCGGTGCACTTTGCCGCCTTCGGACTCGATCATCGAGCGGTAACGCTCGACCATCGCGGGGACCTGTTCGCTCTGGTCAGGGTGGACCAGAAACACGATCTCATAGTGTCTCAAGTGAAGCTCCTTATGGACTTACCGGCTCCCCGTCTAGCGGTGGAGCAAGGGCTTCCGGCGGGTCACGACGGAAGGGCGCGCATTATGCCGTAAACCCCGGGTGGCTTGCAAATCATGGGCTTACGCACTCCGCCCGGACCACTGGCTGGCATGGCGGGGGCCGAAAACAGCGTATATAAAGGGCCCGGACCCTATCTAATAACCTCACCCTACAATAACCCCACCCTACCCATCGGTACCCCACCATGACCAAATGGCTGCTCAGCGCTCTCCTCTTGGCACCCGCCATCCCTGCCCTCGGGACCCCGTCCACCGCCCCGAGCTGCACCGCTCCCGCCTACCATGCCCTGGATTTCTGGATAGGGGATTGGGACACCTTCAACCCGGATGGCAGCGGCGCTTCCCAGGCCCGCAACCGGGTGACCTCCATCCTGGGGGGCTGCGTGATCCATGAACGTTACGAGCAGACCGACGGCCTCACGGGCGAGAGCTTCAGCCTCTATGACGCCACGCGCCAGGTCTGGCATCAGAGCTGGGTCACGAACCGCGGCACGCTCCTGGTGCTGGAAGGAAGGTTCGACGCCGGTGTCCTCACGCTCGTGGGCAGCAACCTCGATGCTCACGGCAGACCCGAGACCATCAAGGGCATCTGGAAGCGCCAAGGGGACGGAGTGCGTGAGACGGCGTACATCTCCCGGGACGGTGGCAAGACCTGGAGCGATTATTTCGACATACTCTTCAGGCCGCATCACTGATATCCAAAAGGCCCTGGATGAAAAACCTCCTCGGATACCTGGCCACGCTCGCGCTGACCCTGGGCACGGCCACGGCCGCCGCCTCGGATGCCCCCGCGGCTTCCATCGCCACATCCTTCGAGGCGTTCTGGCACGCCGCCCAGGGCCTGCCCTTCGAGCAACAGGAAACCCTGTGGGACCGGTACATCGAGCAGCCCCGCCAGGAACTGTATGACTGGGTGGTGTGGGAGAAGCGCGACTATCCCGCCTGGCAGAAGGAGAAGGACTACGCCCTGAAAGCGCGCTTCGCCGCCTACGCCAAGATCGGCGACCGGATACCGGCGGCCGCCGCGAGCCTGGACACCGCCATCCCGGCACAGGTCGCGCGCTTCCGCACACTGTTCCCGGACGCGCCGGCGAAGCCCGCCGTGGCGGTGGTGCTGGCCCCGGACTTCGACTCCAGGACCGGGGTGCTGCAGGACGGCACGCCGGTGCTGGCGCTCTCCATCGACACCTTGCTGCTGGAGAAGGCGGATCCGGACATCCTCTTCCCCCACGAGCTGTTCCACCTGTACGACGCCAGGCACGCCGGCATCACCAACGACGGCGTGATGCCGGGGACCAAGCTCACGCTGCCGCTGTTCGAGGAAGGGCTCGCCACCTACGTCAGCACCCGGGTGACGCCGGGTCGCACGGATGGCGAATATCTCCTGCAGGCGAGCCTCGGTGCCCTGCCCGCGTCGCGGCTGCCGGAGGTGGCGCGGCGCTTCCTCGCGGAGGCGGACGCGCCCACCATCGACCCCACCCGCCGCTCCATGGCCTTCGGGCGCTGGTTCGAGGGCAACGACAAGCCCTACCAGGCCGATCTGCCGAACCGCAGCGGCTATTGGCTGGGCCTGAACCTCATCCGGCAGATGGCGAAGACCCACGGCCTGCCGGAGATGGCATCTTGGGGGCCGACACAAGCCCAAGAGCAGACGCTCGCGGCCTTGAGACAGATGGCGGGCGGCAAGTAAGCGCTCGGTGGCGCTTTTAGTCATGTCTGAATCCGGCCAGCGGCGGAGAGCCGGCGCTGGCTAGGCTGCGTGTGCCCAGCCATCACGCCACGCAGGAGCTCTCCATGTTCAGGATCCTCGGCTTCATCGCCTTGCTCGGTCTCGGCGGCAGCTCCCTCGCCGCGCCGCCTCCCGGCGGCTATTGCACCGCTCCCGAATTCCACCAGTTGGATTTCTGGATCGGTGATTGGGACACCATCGACATGCAGGACCACCCGGACGGCAAGGGCCCGTCCATCGCCCGCGCCCACATCACGCCGGTGCTGGACGGCTGCGCGCTGCACGAACTGTACGAGCAGACCGACGGACTCGTGGGTGAGAGCTACACGCTCTACGTGCCCACCCGGAGGCACTGGCACCAGAGTTGGGTGAACAATGGCGCGAACCTGTGGCTGCAGGACGGGGACTTCAAGGACGGCGTACTGACTCTGACTGCCACCACCTACGCCAAGGACGGCACCGAGATCCGGCATCGCATCACCTGGGCCAAGCAAGGTGGCGGCGTGCGAGAGACTTCCTATTCGTCCAAGGACAGCGGCAAGACTTGGGCGCCGGAGTTCGACTGCCTGTTCGTGAAACACCAGGCTTAAGAGGCTGGAAGAAGGGCGCCCCGCTGGGGCGTCCTTCTTATTTCTTCTTCATCCGCCGCTGCCTCAGGGCCTCGAAGAGCGAGACCCCCGTAGCCACGGACACGTTGAGGCTCTCCACCTGGCCCGCCATGGGGATCTTGGCCAGGAAATCGCAGTGCTCCTTGGTGAGCCGACGCATCCCCTCCCCTTCGGCGCCCATGACAATGGCGATGGGGCCTTTCAGGTCCAGCTCGTAGAGGGACTGATCCGCTTCACCGGCGAGCCCCACGAACCAGACGTTGCGTTCCTTGAGTTCCCGCAGGGTGCGGGCCAGGTTCGTGACCTGGAAGAAAGGCGTGGCTTCGGCGGCACCGGAGGCCACCTTGCGGGCCACGGGCGTGAGCCCCGCGGAGCGATCCCGGGGCGCGATCACGGCGTGCACCCCGGCCGCGTTGGCGGAGCGCAGGCAGGCCCCCAGGTTATGTGGGTCCTGCACACCGTCCAGCACCAGCAGGAAGGGCGGCTCCTGCAACCGATCCAGGAGCGGGAAGAGCCCGCCCTCGTCCCGGAGCTCTACCCCCTCCGCCTGGGCGGCCACGCCCTGGTGGCGCGCACCCTCCGTGAGGCGATCCAGCTCCGCGCGGGGCACGCGCAGAATCTTCACCCCCGCTTTCTCGGCTAGGCTCGCGACCTTGGTGAGGCGCTCGTCGTGGCGGCTGTCCAGCATCCACAAGGCATGCACCCGGCCGCCGCTCTCGAGTACGGCGGTGACCGCATGCAGTCCATAGATGAGTTCAGGTTCGTTCATGCCGGCTCCAAGATCACTTGCGGCGCCGCGGCTTCTGGCCGGAAGCCGGCGCCACGAGTTCGAAGTCTATCTTGCGATCGTCCAGGTTCACGGCAGCGACACGCACCCTGACCGGGTCCGTGAGCCGGAACACGCGGCCGGAACGCTCGCCCACCAGACGATGGCCGACGGCGTCATGGCTGTAGTAGTCGTTGGGCAGCGAGGTCACGTGCACCAGGCCTTCTACGTACAGATCCTTGATCTGTACGAACAGGCCGAAGTTGGTGACGCCGGTGATGAGCCCATCGAACTCCTCCCCTTGCTTGTCCCGCATGTACTCGGCCTTGAGCCGGTCCATGGCGTCGCGGGTGGCTTCGTCGGCACGCCGCTCGGTCATGGAGCAATGGGAACCGAGCTGTTCCATATGACTGCCGGAATAGCTGAAGTTGTGTGGGTTGCCGCCCCGGAGCAGATGGCGGATGGCGCGATGCACCATCAGATCCGGGTAGCGGCGTATGGGCGAGGTGAAATGGGCGTAATGCTCCAACGCCAGGCCGAAGTGGCCCACGTTCTCGGGGCTGTAGACCGCTTGGGCCAACGAGCGCAGCAGCACGGTCTGGATAAGGTCCCGGTCCGGCCGGTCTTTCACCTGCTCCAGGAGCTTGGCGTAATGGGCCGGTTCCGGCGTCATGCCGCCGCCGAACTTGAGCCCCAGGGTGCCGAGGAAGCCACGCAGCTTCTCCAGCCCCTCCGCGCCCGGCCCGGCATGGATGCGATACAGGGTAGGCATCTTGTGCTTCCCCAGGAACTTGGCCGCCTGCACGTTGGCGGCGATCATGCATTCCTCGATGAGCTTGTGAGCGTCGTTGCGCTGCAGCGGCTTGATGGCCGCGATGCCGCCCTGCTCGTTGAACACCACCTTGGTCTCGGTGGTC
Organism: Gammaproteobacteria bacterium; assembly: GCA_035946515.1. Classification (GTDB taxonomy): domain Bacteria; phylum Pseudomonadota; class Gammaproteobacteria; order Natronospirales; family REEB76; genus DASUBN01. The sequence continues at coordinate 7,496 of DASYZF010000256.1, forward strand.
TCGAAGTCAATGGCGCCGCGGCGCCGGCGCGCCTTGGCGAGCACCCGGTACACGGCATGCAGGTGTTCGAGTTGCGGCACCAGCGCCGCGTATTCCTTGTGGAGCCTGGGATCGCCCGCCAGGATGGCCGCCACCTTGGTGTAGGTGAAGCGCGCCACCGAGCGCATCACTGCTTCGTGGAAGCGGGCGCGGCTCACCTCACCGTCGCGACCCACGTGCATCTCGCACACTAGGCATAGCCGGTCGACCTGGGGGTTGATGGAGCACAGGCCGTTGGAGAGCACCTCCGGTAGCATGGGGATGACTCGGTCCGGGAAGTACACCGAGTTGCCGCGTTTCTCCGCCTCGTGGTCCAAGGCGGTGCCGGGCAGCACGTAATGGGATACGTCGGCGATGGCCACCAGCAACCGGAAGCCATCCCCCTGGGGCTCGCAATAGACCGCATCGTCGAAATCCCGGGCGTCTTCTCCGTCTATGGTGACGAGCGGCGTGGCGCGCAGGTCCAGCCGGCCGCGCTTCGCCGCCTCGGGCACTTCAGGACTGAGGTCGTGCACCTCATGCTCCACGGCGGCGGGCATGGCGTGGGGGATGGCATGGGAGTGGATGGCGAGTTCGGTGGCCATGCCGGCGGCATGGCGCTCGCCCATGACACGGGTGATGCGACCGATGATCTCGCCGTGCTTGCTGGGCTGCTGGGTGATCTCGGCCACCACCATCTGGCCATGCCGGGCACCGCCGCGTTCTTCCCGCGGGATTTGCATGGTGCGGCCGATGCGGGCGTTATCGGGCACGAGGTAGCTCACGCCCTTCTCTTCCACATAGCGACCGGCAAGCTCGGTGGTATTGCGTTCCAACACGTCCACCAGGGAACCCTCGGAGCGACCCCGGGCATCGGTGCCCTGGACCCGCACCACGGCCCGGTCGCCGTGCAGGAGCTCGCGCATCTGGCGCGGCGGCAGGAAGATGTCGTCCCCAGCCTCGTCGGGCTTCAGGAAGCCGAAGCCGTCCCGGTGACCGATGACGGTGCCGGCCACGAGCGGCAGGCGCTTCACCAGGCAGTACTCTCCGCGGCGGTTCTGCACCAGCTGGCCGTCGCGCAGCATGGCGCCGAGGCGCCGGTTCAGGGCTTCGACGTCCACCGCCTGGTGGAGCTTCAGGTCATGCAGCAAGCGCTCGAAGGAGAGCGGCTGGTCAGCCAGGGTGAGCCATTCCAGGATGGCCTCGCGGCTGGGGATCGGGCGTTCGTATTTCTGGGCTTCGCGTTCGGCGTAGGGGTCGGCGGTTCTTTGGCGCGGCTTGTGATGACGCGGGGGCTTGGGAGAGCGGTTTTTCTTACGTTTCATGGACACATAGAGTAGAGGAGGATCCTTACGAACCGTTAAATGGGGATTTTTCGGAGCCGTTTCAAGGGTATATGCACATTGACATAGTACGGGGGGCTGGGTAAAGTGCCCGGCCTTCGCGCCCCTAAAGCCCAGGTGGCGGAATTGGTAGACGCACTAGTTTCAGGTACTAGCGGGTAACACCGAGGAGGTTCGAGTCCTCTCCTGGGCACCAGACCACTCTGAATCTCTGGCTCATTGACCCATCCCTGGTGCTCTCACCGGGTTCGCCTTCCATGGCGAACCGCTCAGCCGGGCGCGAGCGGTGCTCGCGCTAAAACCACGGCTTCGCCCTCTCCTGGGCACCAGATTTAGACTGAGACCAAGGCTCCCTCCCGGGAGCTTTTTTATTTCCACGTTGTCTGTAATGAGTTCGATCTCCCTCGATCCCCTGTCCCGCTGAAATTTGTCCATCGAATTGTTACGTATTGTTAAACCTTTCCCGTACCCGGACGTCCAAGGGGTATGCGAGACGAATCAGCTCCCCGCCGCCGGGGTAAAGCGGCATACGGAGTCCTGATGGCGCTGGCGGCGTCCTTCTGCCTGCCGGCCCTGGGCCAGGACGAATCCAATACGGTGCAGGCCGGGGAGCTCCGTCCCGGCGAGAGCATCACCCTGGACGGACACCTGGATGAGCCTGCCTGGCAGCACGCTGGGGTGATCCAAGACCTCACCCAGCAGAGCCCCTATCCCGGCAAGCCCACCCCTTACCACACCAAGGTACTGCTGCTCCGGGACGGCCACACCCTCTACATCGGCCTCGTCTGTGACGATCCGGATCCCTCCAAGGCGGCGGTCCATACCCTGGTGCGCGACGGCGACCAGAGCAACGACGACAACGTGCTCTTCATCCTGGACACCTTCGGCACCCAGCGGGTGGCCTACGTGTTCCAGATGAACGCCGGCGGCGCCATGGCCGACGGCCTGCTGGCCCCGACGCCGGCCATCAACAGCAACAACGGCGTGGACTACAACTGGGACGGCATCTGGAACGCCGTGGTGAGCCGCCAAGAGCACGGTTGGACCGCCGAGATCGCCATCGACACCCGCAGCCTGCAGTTCACCACCGGCACCACCCGCTGGGGTTTCAACGTGAGCCGCAACGTGCCGCGCGACCTGCTGACCCTGAACTGGTCCGGCACCACCCTCGATTCCTCGGTGTTCAACCTGCCGCGCGAGGGCCTGCTCACCGGCGTGCAGGGCATGGAACAGGGCAAGGGCCTCGATTTCCAGCCCTACGGCCTCGCCAAGTACCAGACCGGCAAGGGCACCACCAGCAACGCCGGCTTCGATCTCAAGTACAACTTCAATCCGTCGCTGGCGGGCCTCTTCACCTACCACACCGACTTCGCCGAGGCGGAAGCCGACCAGCAGCAGGTGAACACCGGCCGCTTCCCGCTGTTCTTCCCGGAGAAGCGCCAGTTCTTCCTGCAGGGCGACAACCTGCTCACCTTCACCTATAACCAGGGCACCAACTTCATCCCCTACTACTCGCGCACCATCGGCCTCGTGAACGGCCTCGAAGTGCCCCTCGACGAAGGCGTGAAGCTCATCGGCCAGTCAGACCAGGGTTCGCTCGCACTGCTCGACACCCAGATGGCGGGCAGCGGCACCGCCGGTACCGACGCCACCAACCTGTTCGCGGGCCGCGGCACCTACAACCTCGATCCCGAGCTGCAGCTCGGCACCCTCGTGACCCGCGGCGATCCCACGGGCATGGGCTCGAACACCTTCGTGGGCACGGACGCCACCTGGAAGACCTCCACCTTCCGGGGCGACAAGAACCTGAACATCGCCGCCTGGGGCGCCCATTCCACCGGTGACGCGCTCAACGGCAACGGCGTGGCGCCCACCGGCAACGACAACGGTTACGGCCTGGATATCGAGTACCCCAACGACCTCTGGTACATCCACGAGCAGTACAGCCAGTACGGCAACGGGCTGAACCCGGCCCTGGGCTTCCTGCCCCGCCCCGGCACCCGTTATTACATCTCCGAGCTCAACTACCAGCCGCGGCCGGCGGCGGACAGTTGGTTCAACTGGGTGCACCGTTTCTGGTTCTACGGGCACTATTGGGAGTACGACGGTTTTGGCGGCGAAGCACCCGTCCAGCGCGGCAAGCAGAGCACCGAGTGGTTCTTGTCTCCCGAGATGCTGACCCAGGGTGGCTGGTATTGGGAAGGGGACGTGTACCGGGACTTCGACAAGCCCACGCAGGCTTTCGACCTCGTGCCCAACGTACCGGTGCCGGCCGGCCCTTACACCTGGAACCGCATCCGCTTGCAGTTCAACTCACCCAAGTCCGAATCCCTGTGGTGGGAGTTCATCGATTCCGTAGGTACGTACTACGCCGGCACCGCCCAGCACCCCTTGGTGCTGGTGAACTGGATCACGCCCTCGGGCCGCCTCGTGCTCTCGGCCCAGCAGGAGTGGCTGTTCTACTATTCGCCCAAAGGCAACGGCGTCACGCGCCTGAGCACGCTCACGGGCACCTACGCCTTCACTCCCACGCTCTACATCACCACCCAGATGCAGTACAACAACGGCATCCCGGGCGTGAGCAGCAACACCCAGTTGCGCTGGATCGTGGAGGACGCGAGCAACATCTATCTCGTGTGGAACCACGGCCTCGTGACCGAGAGTACGGGCTTAGGCACGCCGATCCAGGCCACCGGCAACGAGCTGATCCTGAAGGTGCAGTGGGATCTGCGGAACTAAAGCTGTCTCAAAAGCTGCTGCGCTCGGCATAGCTTCGTCTGTAGCAGGATGCGTACGTGCCGCGGAGCACAGGGGCTCGGAGCATACTCGGAGCCGGCGCCAGGGACTGGCGCCGTGGGCCGCGAGCGAAGCAGGACGCGCAGCGAGAGGTGCAGGAGCGGCGAGCGCAAGGCTCGCCCGCCAGCTTTGCTGGCGGTCCAGAGCGAACAATTGTTCGCCCGTTCGCCGCATGCGGCGAACCCTCACCTACGCCAAAAGTACGCTCCGGTTGCTCGCCTCCCGCGCCTCGCTCTACCTTCGCTCGCGACGCTTTTGAGACAGCTTTAATATTCTCTTTATTAGCTAAGTTTTATTACTTAATCAAATGGATGTCTGAGGACGATGGTCTGGGTGCGGTCCGGGCCCGTGGAGATGAGGTCGAGGGGCACCCCCATGAGCTCCTCGATCTTCGTGAGGTAGGCCCGGGCGTTCTCGGGAAGCTCCGCGTAACGGGTCAGGCCCACCGTGGAGGTCTTCCAGCCGGGCATGTCCACATAGACCGGCTCGGATTCCGCGAAGCTCTCGGCCCCCATGGGGGCGATATGCATCTCCCCCTGGGGGGTATTGTAGGCCACGCAGATGCGGATGGTATCGAGGCCGTCCAGCACATCCAGCTTGGTGATGCACACGCTCGTCACGCTGTTGTTGATGATGGAGCGGCGCATGGCCACCACGTCGAACCAGCCGCAGCGGCGCGGTCGGCCGGTGACGGAACCGAACTCGTGGCCGCGGCGCGCCAAGTGCTCGCCCATGGCATCGAAGAGTTCCGTGGGCATGGGCCCCTCCCCCACCCGGGTGGTGTAGGCCTTCACGATGCCCAGCACTTGGTCGAAATAGTGGGGCCCGAGGCCCGTGCCGGTAGCGGCGCCGCCGGCCGTGGTGTTGGAAGATGTGACGTAGGGATAGGTGCCGTGATCGACGTCGAGCAGCGCACCCTGGGCGCCCTCGAACAGCACGTTCTCGCCCCGCTCCCGAAGCTCGTGCAGGATGACGGTGATGTCCGCCACCATGGGCTCGAGCTGTGGCACGAGGTCGAGGCACTGCTCCAGGGTCGCCTGGAAGGCCACGGGCTCGGCGCGGAAATAGTTTTTGAGCACGAAGTTGTGGTAATCCAGCACCTCGCCGAGCTTGGCGGCAAAGCGCTCCCGATGGAACAGATCCGCCACGCGCACGGCGCGGCGCGCGATCTTGTCTTCGTAGGCCGGGCCGATGCCGCGGCCCGTGGTGCCGATCTTGGCGGCACCCTTGGCGTGCTCCCGGGCCTTGTCCAGGGCCACGTGGGACGGGAGGATCAGGGGACAGGCGGGCGAGATCTTGAGGCGCCGGCGCGCGGGGACGCCCTTGGCCTCCAGCATAGCGAGCTCCTCGAACAGGGCTGTGGGCGAGAGCACCACGCCGTTGCCGATGAGGCACTGCACGTCGTCGCGCAGGATGCCCGAGGGGATGAGCTTGAGCACAGTCTTCTCGCCGCCGATGACGAGCGTGTGGCCGGCGTTGTGTCCGCCCTGGAAGCGCACCACGGCCGCCGCGCGGTCCGTGAGCCAGTCTACGATCTTGCCTTTGCCCTCGTCGCCCCACTGGGCGCCGATGACGATTACGTTCTTGCCCATCACCCTCTCCGCACGAAATAGAGCAGCGCAGCCCCCGCGAGCATGCTCAACAGACCCACGATGCGCAGCACCCGGTCCTCGGCCTCAACCACCGCCGCCAATGTGCGGCGGAAAGCCCGCGGGTTCAGGAAGGGCATGATGCCCTCCATCACCAGCATGAGCCCCACGGCGCTCAGGAACGGCACCAGCATCGCGTCACTCCCCCGGGACCAACCCCTGCGGGCACAAAAAACGGGCGTCCCAGCAGGACCGCCCGTGGTCAGATTATACGCCTTTGGCAAAAATGCGTCTTTTGCTCCCTGGTGTCGTTGCGGTCAGCCTCGCAATGCTCACGTACGCCCCAAAGTACGCTGCGCTTGCTCGGCCGCCCGCGCCTAACCAGTGAGCAAAATCCACTATTTTTGCCGGATTTGGCCCGAGGGCTGCTGTAGATACTTCATGAAGGGGCTGCTAGGGTCCAAGACCAGGACCGTCTTGCCCGCCAGACTGCGGCGATAGGCCGCCAGGCCAGCATAGAAACGGTAGAAATCCGGGTCCGGCCGCGC
>DASYZF010000257.1:0-1841 GCA_035946515.1 Gammaproteobacteria bacterium
CGGTGAGCTGGTTGGGTATAATGTGCGCCGTCTTTTCGAACCAGAAGCGCGAGATCCCGTTCAGCACCGCGCCCTTGCCCGGTATCGGGTCGGGCAGCACCACGTCGAAGGCGGACAGGCGGTCGCTGGTGACGATGAGCAGGTGCTCGGGGCCCGCGTCGTAGATGTCACGCACCTTGCCGCGATGCACCAGCGGCAGGCTCTTCAGGTTGGTCTCGAACACGACGGGCTGCGCGGCGGTCATGGGTGGTCCTGCGGCATGTGACGCCGCATTCTATCGCAAGAACCAGGTATCACAGGCATGAAGCCGGGTCATAGATGACGAATTGGTTGGGTCTGATCATCGGCGCCGTGCTGGGCTGGATGCTCGGCGGCCCCTTTGGGGCTTTCATCGGCGCCCTCCTCGGGCAGAGCGTGTCCATCGGCGTATCCCGCGGCGGCTGGAACGCCCACGATGCGCTGCGCGCCCAGGAAGCCTTCTTCACCGCCACCTTCTCGGTGATGGGCCACATCGCCAAGGCCGACGGCGTGGTCTCGGCGGACGAGATCCAGGCGGCGCGCGCGGTCATGGCGCACATGAACCTGAACCCGGACCAGCAGCGCGCGGCCATCGAGCTCTTCAACCGCGGCAAGCAGCCGGACTTCGACCTGGACGCGGCGCTCGCCCAGTTCCGCGCGGCCTGCTTCGGCCGGCACGACCTGATGCGCATGTTCCTGCAGATCCAGCTGCACGCGGCGCTGGCGGACGGCCGGCTGCACCCGGCCGAGCGCGCCCTGTTCGAGCGCATCTGCGCCTTGCTCGGCATCTCGGAGTTCGAGCTGCGCCAGTACGAGCAGTTCATCAACGCCCAGCGCAGCTACCAGGGCGCACACACGGGGGCCGGGCCGCGGATGGCGCGGGAGGATGCGTTGGCCACGGCCTACCAGACCCTGGGGGTGAGCCCGCAGGCCTCGGATGCGGACATCAAGACCGCTTACCGGCGGCTCATGAAGGAGAACCATCCGGACAAGCTGGTGGCCCGGGGCCTGCCCGAGGCCATGATCAAGCTCGCCCAGGAGAAGGTGCAACAGATCAACGTGGCTTACGACACGATCAAGGAAGCGAGAGGGATCAAATGAATGCGTTGAGAGAAGCGGGCCTGGAAGCGGGCGAGCTGCGCGGCGAGATCACGGGGCGGCCGGCGGCCGCGGCGGTGCCGGCGGACTACGTGCACGAGAGCCGCTTCGGCTTCTGGTTCCTGGGCACCCGCACCTGGGAGCAACGGGTGGTGGACGTGGCCGTGCGGGACCTGAAGCGCCTCATGGACGGGCCGCGGGCCGCGGCCCCGGTGATCCTGGACATCGGTTGCGGCCAGGGCAAGGCTTTCCCCGCGCTGGTGAAGCATCTCGAGCCCGCGCGCCTCATCGGCGTGGACGTGGATGCCGCGGGCCTCGCCATGGCGCAGGCGGAAGGGGCGCGCTGCGGCGTGCCGGTGGAGGTGCTGGAATCCGATTGCGCGGCGTTGAGGCTCCCGGATGCCTCGGTGGACCTGGTGTTCTGCCACCAGACCCTGCATCACGTAGTGAGGCAGGAAGAGACCTTGGCGGAGATCTTTAGGGTGCTGAAGCCGGGCGGGAGGCTGCTGCTCGCCGAGTCCACCCGCGAGTACATCTGCTCCTGGGTGATCCGGCTGCTGTTCCGCCACCCCATGCACGTGCAGAAGAGCGCGGCAGGGTATCTGGAGCTGGTGCACCGGGCGGGTTTCGGTTTCAGCTCGCGCAACGTGTCCTATCCGTACCTGTGGTGGAGCCGCTCCGCGGACTTCGGCCTCTTGGAGCGCTTCGGCCTCAAGCGCGTCGGC
>DASYZF010000258.1:0-1713 GCA_035946515.1 Gammaproteobacteria bacterium
TATCAGCCGAGCAAAATCCGTCGCAAGCGCACCCACGGGTTCCGGGCACGCATGGCGACCAAGCGCGGCCGGCAGGTGCTGAACGCGCGGCGCGCCAAGGGCCGCAAGCGTCTCAGCCCGAAGTAACACCACGGCCGGGACGATGCGTCCCGCTTCCTTCCCGCGGGCGGCGCGATTGCTCCTGCCCTCGGAATTCAGCCATGTGTTCCAGAACGGTGTGCGCAGCAGCGACGCGTGTTTCGTGGTCCTGGCCTGCGGCCGCGGCGGCGTGACCGCGAGGCTTGGGCTCGCGGTGGCGAAGAAAGCGGTGGCGCTCTCGACCGGGCGCACCCGCATCAAGCGCGCGGTGCGCGAGAGTTTCCGGAAGTGGCGCCCGGACCTGCCGGCGGTGGACATCGTGGTCCAGGCACGCGCGGCGGCGGGGGAGAGGGGCAATGCGGAACTGCGCGCCAGTCTCGACTGGCACTGGCAGGAAGTGATCAAGCGATGCAGACCCTCCTGATACTCCCGATACGCTTCTATAGATATTTCATCAGACCGTTCTTGGGCGTGCGCTGCCGTTACGAACCCAGCTGTTCGCTGTACACCATCGAAGCCATCCAGGAACACGGCGCCCTGAAGGGCGGTTGGCTGGGCTTCAAGCGCATCTGTCGTTGCCATCCTTTATATGCCGGCGGTCACGATCCCGTGCCGCGGCGCGTGGGACCTCGTCATGGATAACCGCCGCATCTTCCTATTGGCCGCGTTCCTGTTCGTCGGCTTCATGCTCTATCAGTCCTGGATGCTGGACTACGGCCCGAAACCGGAGCCGCAAGCCGCTACGCCCAGCGCCGCTACCGCGCCCGGTGTAGTCAACGCTGCACCTGGCATCGCCAACTCCGCGCCTGGGGCGGCGAGCGGGGCAGGGACCACGGCTGCCTCCGCCGTGCCGGCACCGGCGAAACTCGTGCAGGGCAAGACGATCCACGTGCGCACCGACGTGCTGGATCTCGTGATCGACACCGCCGGCGGCACCCTGCGCAGCGCGGAACTGCTGAAATATCCTGAAGACCTCAAGGACCCCGGGCAGCACGTGCGCGTGCTGGACGACCGGGACGCGAGCCTCCTGGTGCTGCAGGGCGGGCTGCAGGCGGGAGCAGGGCAGGCGGCACCGGGCGCCGATGCGGTCTACACCGCGGCCCAGAGCGACTATAGCCTGGCCGAGGGCAGCGACAGCCTCAAGGTGACGCTCAGCTGGAGCGACGGCCACGGCCTCGCCGTGGACAAGACCTATACCCTCGAGCGTGGCAGCTACGTGATCGGCGTGGACTACGCGGTGCACAACGGGGGCAAGAGCGCGTGGCAGGGCAGTGCCTGGTCCCAGTGGCAGAACCAATACACCGCGCCCCACACCAGCATGTTCAGCGCCAGCCGTTACGACTACCAGAAGACGGCGATCTACGGCGCCGACGGCTACCAGGAACACGAGTTCAAGGACATCGCCGAGAAACCGGTGGCGGTGACGGAGAACGGCGGCTGGGCGGCGGTGGTGAACCACTACTTTCTGGCGGCCATCATCCCGGCGGCGGCCCAGGGCACGCAGTACTACAGTCGCTCCCTCGCCGACTCGCGCTTCGTCACCGGCACGCTGTCGCCGGCCACGAGCGTCGCGCCCGGCGCCAGCGCGAGTTTCGACTCCACCGCCTACGTCGGACCCAAACTGCAGAACAGCCT
>DASYZF010000259.1:0-5848 GCA_035946515.1 Gammaproteobacteria bacterium
CTCCTTGCGGATGATGTCCTCGATGGCGGCGAGGCGCTGCTTGTAGAAGGGCAGCACGGCATCGCCGGTGATCTGGTCCTTCTTCAGCTCATGGATCACGTCGCGGTAGTCGGTGCTCTTGTAGCCCTTGAGCGCGGCCACTTGCGGCGCCAGGGCCTCCATCTGATGCTGGATCTCAGTAAAGGAGAACTCCGCCATGCGCATCAGCTGCTCCGGCGGGATGTCTACGCCCACCCGCACCAGGTTGTCGGCGTAGATGGGCGCCGGCGGACGCACTTCCCGGCGGGTGCGGGGCAGCAGGTTCCGCTTCAGCCAGTCGTTGTAATCCTGGTCCTGCTGCTTCAGCCTGGCGAAGTCGTCCTCCCAGCCGGTGAGGCCGCTCTGCTGGAAGAGCTGCTGGATGCCGTCCATATATTGCTTGCCGTTATCCATGCCGTCCTGCACCTCCTGCACGTAAGGCCCGGTAAGGCCCGGCACGGCGAAGCGCTCCTCGGTACGCTGCTCGGCGAGCACGGTGAGCGGGGTCACGCCCGGCGCGTCGCCGGCGTAGAGCTTGAGGCGCGCGAGGGCAGCCTTCTGCCGCTCCTTGGGCACCTGCTTGTCCAGCAGGAAACGGATGCCGCTGAACTCGATCTGCGCCGCGTCGATGAAATCGAGCATGTACTTCTTGTCGAGGGCGGAACTCGCCATGTTCTTCTGGCCGGAAGCGATCAGGATCTCCAGATCCTGCTTCACGTTCGGGTCGGTGGCGGTCTGCAGCCGTGCCTCGAGTTCCTGCAGCGCCGCTCCGGTCGCCTGTTGGCGCCGCTCGAAGGCGCCCGGCTTGAGGTCGAAGATCTTGTCGTCGAGGCCGTCCACACCGCTGCGCCCGGCGAACTCCGGGGTGAACTCCCCGGTGACCTTGAGCAGCACCATGGCGTCCTGGTTGCTCTCTTTCACCCAATCCGCGTCCGCGGCGCTTGCCCCCGCCGTGCTGAACAGCGCGCCGACGGCGACCGCAAGCGCCTGTTTCGTAATGCGTTTCATGTCTGCTCCTCGAGATGCCACGGAAAGCTGCAGGCTATGACCCCGGCGGGGGCCACAAGTGCCCTGTCCCACCTATATAGATAGATGTGTATCGACGGCCGCTCAGGTGACCGCGTCGCCCACGCCCGGCTCCCGGGGTGGGGGGGCGGTCTTGTGGATGCGCTTCTGCTCGTACATCGCCCGGTCGGCGGTGTTGACCGCCGCGCGCAGGGTCTCCGGGTCCTGGTAGTCGGCGCCGCCCATGCTGACCTCGAGCTTGAGGTTGACGCTGCCGTCGAACATGGCCAGCGGCGGGGTCTGGTGCAGGAGCTGGTTCAGGCGCGGCGCCACGCTGGCATAGGTGGCGCCGGGCAGGAGCAGCAGGAACTCGTCACCGCCCCAGCGGTAGAGCTGGTCCGCCGGACGCAAGCCGCCGCGCAGGGCCATGACGAAGTGCTTGAGCAGCTCATCGCCGGCCTCGTGGCCATGACTGTCGTTCACGTGCTTGAGGTTGTCCAGGTCGAAGATGAACACCGAGCCGAAGGTGGCCCCCACGGTCTGCAGGAACACGCCGCGGGTAAACGCCAGCCGGTTGTAGACGTTGGTGAGCGGATCGGTGAGCGACTCGTGCAGCAGCTTCTCGTGGGCCACCGCGAGCTCGGCGTGGGCGGAGTTAGTCTCGCGCCGCGCGTCCTCCAGGATCATGAGCACCATGCCGAAGGCGAGCATGAGCTGCAGGATGGCGTCCAGGTAGCCGTTGTAGCGCCCGAGGGCGGCGGCGAAGCCGAGGTAAGGCGTCTCCGGGTACTGGTTCTTGTATATGGCGAGCGCGTACACGATCCAGAGCACGGCCATGAGCTTCAGGGTGAGGCCCGTGACGCGGGTGCCGAGGCTGCGGCGCGAATAAGGCAGGCGCAGGAGCCGCAGCGTGGCGTAGCTCAGCGCCAGCGCGCACACCACCGCCTGCCACAGCAGCAGCCCCTGCAGGTTGCGGGTGAAGGCGAACGAAGCGAAGCAATAGACGAACGCCGCCAGCACCCCGAGATAGAGCGTGCGCCGCTCCACCTTGCCTTCCGCGTACTCGAGCGTGCCCAGCACCAGGAGCAGCAGGAACAAGAGCTTGCCGAGCTGGTAGAGCAGGAGCACCCCGGGCATGAGCAGGTTCGCGAGGCCGTTCGCCGCCGGGCCGAGATTCGGCAGGCCATAGAAGCCTGCCCCGAGCAGCAGCAGGGCGGCGAGCAGCATCGCCCAGGAGTAGGTCCAGTACTTGAAGAAATGCGCGCGCCGTCCGCCGTGCTGCTTGAGCAGCAGGAAGAACAGCCACAGGAGCGCCGTGATCGCCGTCTGGGTGAGCAGACCGATCAGCGTGACGAGGGCCCGTAGATTCTGTTCCGACACTATCCCTGGCCCGGGAACGGCGCCCCATGCGCAGAGGCTGCCGAAAGTATAGTCATGCTGCCCTGCCCGTAGTGTGGCCATCCCTCCAGGAGCGGCAAGACCGCTCCACCCACATCTATAGTACCCCCGCGGCCCCCTGCCCGGCGGTGGCGGCCTCCGGTGGCCTTTGGGAAAATAATCGCACGGACCGGGTGGGCCCGGCCGCCTTCAGCGCGGGGCGCCCTTGCGTGTGCGCTTGGCGCTGTACATGGCCCGGTCGGCCACGTGCACCGCCGCTTCGAGCGCATCCACGCTGCGGAAGTCCGCCACACCTATGCTGGCGCTGATGCCGAAGCTCAAACCGCTCTCCGGGAAGCTGAGCGGCGGCGCTGCCGCCACGATCTCCCGCATGCGCTTCTCCAGCACCTGGGAGATGGCCCGCGGCACCACCAGCAGGAACTCGTCGCCACCCAGGCGATAGAGCTTGTCCGAGGGCCTGAGACCCGCCCGCAGGATGGAGGCGAAATGGCGGAGCAGCTCGTCGCCGTACTTGTGGCCGTGGCGGTCGTTCACGTCCTTGAGGTTGTCCAGGTCGAAAACCGCGAGCGCCCCGAACGTGCCGCGCACGTCCTCGAGACCGGCGCCCTCGGTGAAGGCGCGGCGGTTGTAGGCGCCGGTGAGCGAATCCACGTAGGACTCGCGCAACAGCTGCTCGTGGGCGATGCGCAGCTCGCGGTGAGCGCCGGCGATCTCGCGACGGGTGTCTTCGAACAGCACCAGCACCATGCCGAAGGCCAGCAGCATCTCCAACACCAAATCGAAGTAGGTGTTGCGGCCGGTGAAGAACTGCCAGGTACCGGCGCCGACGCCGAGCTGCGGGAAGAAATGGTGGGTGAAGGCCAGGAGATAGGCGAGCCATAGCAGGGTGGTCAGGGTGAACAGGGCGCCGGTGACCCGGGTACCCACGCTGTGGCGCGCGCGCGGCAACCGCGTCAGCGCGAGGCTGCACCAGCCGAACATCAGCACGTTGGCGAAGCCCTGGCAGAAAAGCACGCCCACCAGGTCGCCGGACAAGGCGGCCGAGAGCAGCGCAATGGCGCCGGCGGTGAACCACAATAACCTCAGGTACCCGAGCGGCGGATCGGCGAGGCCGCCTACATATAAGAGCGTGCCGCGCAGCAGCAGGATCAGGAACGCCAGCTTGCCGAACTGATACAGCCCGTAGCAGACCCGGGTGAGGACCGCTGTCTCAGTGAGCGGGCCGAAGAGATAGGGCAGCACCATGTAGCGCAGCACCAGCACCAGGAGCGCCCCGGACAAGGCCACCCAGGCGCTGGCCCAGGAATAGAAGTAGGGACGCCGGTCCGCGTAGTGCCTGAGCAACAGGAACAGCACCGCCAGGAGCAGCACGGTACCCATCTGGGTGAGCAGCCCCAGGTACACGAGCATGAACTGGTTGAAGAGCTGTCCCGGTCCCACGCGGCCGCCTTTTGGATCTCCCGCCTGGACTGCGTCTAGTGTAAGCAATATGGGGGGCCTGAGGGCCATCCGCCCATCGGGCAGGACCGCCCTCCTAAGACGGGTATTTCTGTGCGTTCGGTACTGGACAGCTGCCCCCCGAGTCTGCACACTGGCGCGGGATTTCTTGGCGATACAAGTCCACCCTAGACCCGCGGAAGATGGGCCGGGGGAGACCGGGAGACGTGATGGCGATAGCCACCATGGTGGGGCCGCGCGTGCCCAGCCGCGATGTCGGCAGGCACGTGCAGGCGGAACTCACCAACCTGCTCTATCAGAACACCCGCGGGATGCATCTCGCAGGCCTCGCCGTCTCTCTCCTGCTCGTGGCCGTGTTCCGCGAGACCTCGCTCAGCCTGCACCTGCTGGAAGCCTGGGTCGGTGCCATGGCCGTGATCGAACTCGGCCGCGGCCTGTTGGGCCGCCGTTTCCGCCACCAGAGCATCCCGCCCGGCGACGTCGCGCTCTGGCGCCGCCGCTTCCTCATGGGCACCTGCGTCTCGGCCCTGGGCTGGGGCGCGGCCGGTGTGCTGCTGTTCCCGCCCGGCGACGTGGCGCACCAGCTGTTCCTCACGATGGTGGTGCTCGGCGCCTCCGCCGTGACCTTGCCGGCACTCGCCCCGGATTTCTTCTGCTACCTGGCCGTCCTCGGGCTCTCGGGCCTGCCCATGGCGCTGCGCCTCGTCGCCGAGGGAGCCGGCATCCCGCTCACCGCCGGGGTCATGGCCTGCGTGGGCGTGGTGCTGCTGGCGCGCATGGCCTACGGCATGCACCGGCGCCTGGTGGAACAGCTCAACATCCGCTTCGCCGTGGCCGACATCGCCGAAGAGCTGCGCACCGAGATGATGGTGCGGCGCCGCGCCGAGGAACAGCTGACCCAGCTCGCCAACTTCGACCCGCTCACCGGCCTGCCCAACCGCATCCAGTGCGAGCACAAGCTCGGCCGCGCCATCGCCCGCGCCCGCACCGGCCAGGCGCAGCTCGCGGTGCTGTTCCTGGACCTCGACCAGTTCAAGACCATCAACGACTCCCTCGGCCACCAGATCGGCGACGAGGTGCTGAAGCGCGTGGCCCAGCGACTGCAGCGCTCGGTGACCGAGCGTGACACCGTGGCGCGCCTCTCGGGCGACGAGTTCATCATGCTGGTGGAGGACGCCGAGGACCGCGAGGACCTGAACGCCCTCGCCGAGCGCATCCTGCGGGTCATCGCCAAGCCCATGCTGCTGGATGAGACCGAGCTGCGTGTCACGGCCAGCATCGGCATCACGCTGCTGGCCGAAGACAGCCCCGACGTGAAGAGCCTGCTCGCCAACGCGGACACCGCCCTCTACCGCGCCAAGAAGCGCGGCCGCAACCGTGCCCAGTTCTTCACCCCCGACATGCATGAAGCCGCCATGCAGCGCCTGAAACGCGAGGTGGAGCTGCGCAAGGCCCTGCGCCGCGACGAGCTGAGGCTCCACTACCAGCCGTTGTTCGACATCCGGACCGGAAGCCTCATGGGCGTCGAGGCCCTGGTGCGCTGGCAGAGCCACGAGTTCGGCCTCGTGCCCCCGGCGGAGTTCATCCCGCTCGCCGAGGAGACCGGCCTCATCATCCCCATCGGCGAATGGGTGCTGCGCGAGGCCTGCACCCAGGCGGCCCGCTGGCGCGCCGAGTACGGCGATCACTTCCACATGGCGGTCAACCTCTCCGCCCGGCAGTTCACCGCGCCGGATCTGGCCGGCACCGTGGGCCGCATCCTGGGCGAGACCGGGCTCACGCCCTCCGCGCTGCTGCTCGAGATCACCGAGAGCGTCACCCTCGGCAACGAGGAGAGCAACATGGCGGAGCTGCGCAAGTTGCGCGGCCTGGGGATCCGCCTGGCATTGGACGACTTCGGCACCGGCAACTCATCGCTCGGTTACCTGAAGCGTTTCCCGATAGAAGTCCTGAAGCTCGACCAGAGCTT
>DASYZF010000260.1:0-10849 GCA_035946515.1 Gammaproteobacteria bacterium
CGTTCGCGGGCGAAGCGGCGGACCGAGGGCATGCGCGTGCCGGGCAGGAGGGTGCGCTGCTCGATGCGCTGCTGGGCCCAGCGCACGCATTGTTCCACCAGGGTCTGGTCGGGGCCGGCGGGGCGCTTCAGGGTGCGTACGGGCATGGCAACTGTACCGTCCTGCATCGGTAAACTGTACCGGTACAATTATCCTAGTCGCGGCTAGTCTGGCACACAAGTACCCGCTCCCCAGGAGCCTCCATGACAGCCCTGAGCCCCCTGCAGGTCCTCGCGTTCTGCAACTTCGTGGCGGCCATCGCCTTCACGCCGGGACCGAACAACGCCATCGCCTCCATGACCGGCCTCAACTTCGGCTGGCGGGCGGCCTTGCCCCAGGCGCTCGGGGTCGCCTGCGGCTGCGCCCTGCTGTTCTGCATCACCGCCGCCGGCATCGGCGCCTTGGTCACGGCGCTCCCCGGGTCTTCCTGGGTGCTGACCCTGGGCGGCGCCGCTTACCTCGCTTGGCTGGGTTGGGGCTTCCTGCGGACGCACGCGGCCACCGCGACGGCGAAGGTGGCGCGCCCGCCGCGCTTCCATGAGGCCGTGTTGTTCCAGGGCATGAACCCCAAGGCCTGGATCGCGTCGCTCGGCGGCAGCAGCGCCTGGCTCGCCTCCAGCCAGGCCTCCGTGAAAGTCACGGCGCTGCTCGCGACCCTGTATGCGCTCATCTGCCTCCCCTCGGTGCTCACCTGGGCCGTGGCGGGAGCGATGTTCCGTGGCCGGCTGGAGGGCGCGGGCCTGGGCTGGTTCAACCGCGGCGCCGGCATGCTGCTGTTGATCACCGCGGGCTGGATGGTGATCGAGAACCTGAACGCGGCCTGATAGGGAACCCGTTCATCCACAAGTCTCGAATGGATGTCTTCGATAGTGCGGATTACAACCCGAGGTGAAACCGATGAATATCATCAAGCGCTTGGCAATATATGGCGCAGCGTCGATCGCTGTGTTCCTGGCTCCAACCGTCGCGCTGGCCGGGCAGGCTGAGGACTGTCACGAGGGATCCTATCGGTTCGCCGACGGGAGTTTCGTGGATATCGCGTCAAGGGATGATGGCACGCTGCGCTGGCGGCTCTTCGATGGCAGGACAGGGGTGCTGCACAAGGGCAGCGACGGAACGTGGACGAGCACGCTCGGCTGGACCCAGAAGCCCGACGGGATGTCCGCGACCTTCGCCGATGATTGCCGCAACGGCGACATCCGCTTCGATGGTGAGGCCGGGCGGCGCATCCGGTTCGATGTGAGCGACACGACGTTCGTGAGTCATGGCGTGAAGCTGGTCGGCCGGCTCGTGATGCCGGCAGGATCCAACAAGGTCCCGGTGGTCGTCCTGATACACGGCGCGGAGCCGGATTCCGCGCTGACCGGCTATTCCCTCCAGCGCATGCTCCCCGCCGTGGGGGTGGGCGCATTCGTGTTCGACAAACGCGGCACCGGTGTCTCCGGGGGTAAATACACGCAGGACTTCAGTCTCCTGGCGGACGACGATGTCGCGGCCGTCCAGGAAGCCAAGCGCTTGGCCGGAGACCGCTTGGGACGCATCGGATTCCAGGCAGGCAGTGAGGGCGGATGGACCGCCCCCCTGGCGGCGAGCCGTACACCGGTGGATTTCGTGATCGTCTGCTTCGGCCTGGCGGTGGATGTGATGGATGAGGACCAGGAGAGCATCGAGCTGCAGATGCGGGAGAAAGGGTATTCCCAGGAGGTGATCGCCAAGGCCCTCGAGGTCGGACGCGCCGCCGAAGCCCTCTTCGCGAGCGACTTCAAGGAAGGTTTCCCGGAATTCGATGCCGTGCGTACGAAGTACGGCAAGGAGCCCTGGTTCAAGGACGTCCGGGGAGATTTCAGCTGGCTGATATTGTCCCATACGGATGACGAACTCCAGGCCATGGCCAAGGATTTCGACTGGCATACGCCGTTCTACTATGACGGCATGGAAACGCTCCGCGCCGACAAGGTCCCGCAGCTCTGGGTCGTCGGCGGCGAGGATTACGACGCGCCGTCCGCGGAGACGAGCATACGCATCAAATCGCTCATCGTGGATCGCTTGCCGTTCACGCTCGCCTACTACCCACATGCCGAACATGGCATGACGCTGTTCGAGACCGAGCCTGATGGCACGCGGGACTCCACCAACTATGCACCGGGATATTTCGCCATGATCCGCGACTTCGCGATGTACGGGCGCCTTTCCGGCACCTACGGGGACGCCGCGATCACCTACCCTATCGGCCAGTCTGGCCGGTGAGGCGCCGCGGGAAACGGTGCAGGATCGCCATGGAAGCATGGCCGATGACGAAGGGCCAGACGAACCAGCTGGTGGCGATGAGTTCCAGAGAGGCCCAGTGCAGCACCGTGTCCGGCACCGGCACCCGGGTGTAGTAGCCGAGATAGCTCACCGTGCCGCCCACGACGCTGCCGGTGATGGCCAAGAGGCCGAGGCCGTGCACCGTGCCGGCTAGGGGGCTGAGCGTTTTGGCCAGCGGCAGTTCGAATCGCTGCAGGGCGCGGAACTCGCGGCGCAACGCCGGCCGCTGACTCGACCGCAGCCAGGGGAAGAGGTAGCCGACGCCGGGACGAGCCCAAGGCGTGCAGATCCACAGCCAGTGCAACAGGCAGAGCAGGGCCACAGTAGGTCCGAAATGGGAGTGGAGTTCGAAGGCTTCGCGATGCCAATCGTCCACCCCCTGGCCCACTCCCGGCGGCACGCGCATCACCGCCTGCAGTGCGAGTTCCAGCACCACGCTCGTGGCGAGACCCGCATGCAGGAGCAGGGTGACGGGGTCGTATTTGCGCTGCGTCGCAGCCGTCACAGGGCAGCGCCTGTGATGAAGCGCTCCAGCAGCTTATCGAATTCCCGGGGTTGATCGAAGAACAGCGCGTGGGCGGCGTGTTTCACGGCCACGAACTTGCCCTGGGGCAGGGTCGCGACCTCCTGCTTCTGCTGGTCCAGTTCGAAGCTCTGGGCCGAGGCCACCACCAGCGTGGGCTTGTCGAACTTCTTCAGGGCGGGGCGGCGGTCGACGGTGAACATGTCCTGCATCTGCATGGAGATGCCGATGTCCGCTGGGGTGCGCATGAACTCGGCATCGAGCTGTGCGAACGTCGCCGCCGCCGGAGCGCTGATGATGGCGTGCATGAAGCCGTCGGCGTAGGCATGGGGATCATGGGAGTAGAGGGCCATGTGCCGCAGCACGGTCTGGACGAAGCCGGGGTTCGTTTCCACATCCTCGGGTCCGGCACTCACGGAAGCGTCCACCAGCACCACGCGCTCCAGGGCGCCGGTCCCATATCGGTCCACGTAAGCCGCTACATCCTGCACTCCCTGGGACCAGCCCACCAGGGTGAGATGGGAAAGTTTCAGCCCCGCGATCACCGCCTGGATGTCGCGCGCCCGGTCCTCGGGTGCGTTCCCGGATTCCACGACGGTGGAGCCTCCTTGGGAGCGAGGGTCCATGGCGACGACGCGATAGCCACGGGCGGAGAAGTACTCGAGCTGGGCCGACCAGATCCAGGCGCTCGTCTGCCAGCCGGGGATCAACAGGATGCTGTGCGCTGCATCCGCCGGACCTGCCTCGAGGTAATGGATGCGCACTTGATCCGCGCCGGGAACATAAGCCTGGCTGATGTCGGCCTGGGCAGGGAGCGCGGCACAGCAGCACAGGATGCACAAGATTAGAGCCGGGATCTTCATGGAACTGATCACCTGTCGGATACGACGGGTGGAGCCTAGCAGCGCAGACTTAGGCGGGACTTAGCTGCGGGTGAAGGCAACCCGCGCGACGAGACCGTTGCGGTCGCTGCGGTTCACGAGTTCGATGCGCAGGCCGGCGCGGCCCGCGGCGCTCCGGGCGATGGCGAGCCCAAGGCCGCTGCCCTGGGTCCCTGTGCCGAGCACGCGGTAGAAGCGGTCGAACACCCGTTCCAGCGATTCAGGCGGGATGCCAGGGCCGGTGTCCAGGATCTCCACCTGCGGCGCGCCGTCCACCTGCTTCAAGCTCACGTCCACCCGGCCGCCAGCGGGGGTGTAGCGCAGGGCGTTCTCCAGCAGGTTGTCGAATATGCTGCGCAGGTCGCGGGCGTCGGCCCGCACCTCGGCGGCTTCCGCTGAGAGCAGCCCAAGGTCGATGTCGCGCGCCTCGGCCAGCGGCACGAGGTCGCCGATGGATTGTCGCAGCACCGCCGCGACGTCCACCGGCTCGGTGCCGATGGGCTGGGGTGCCGCTTCCTGGCGTGCGAGCCTGAGCAGCTGCTCCACCAGTCGCTGCATGCGCTCGATACCGGACTCCAGCCGGGCCGACTGCCCTTCGGGCAGTTGCGGTCGCAGGTTCTCCACCTGCAGCTTCAGGGCGGTGAGGGGTGTGCGCAGCTCGTGGGCCGCGTCCTGCACGAAGCGCTGTTGGGCGGCGAAGGCTTCCTTGAGGCGCGCGAGCAGGCCGTTCATGGAGGCGATGAGGGGCTGCAACTCCGCCGGCACCTGCTGTAGCGGCAACGCCGTGAGGCTACGCTCGTCCTGGGCGGCGATGACCTGCACCAACCGGCCCACGGGACGCAGGGCGAGCCACACTGCGAGCCAGAGCAAGAGTACGCTGATCGGGATGAGGATGGCGACGGGTTCGGCGGACTCTTCGGCCGAGTGCAGTGCCACCCGCCGGCGGAACTCGCCGCTCTGCAGCACCTGCACCCGTGGGACGGTGGTGGGAGCGGTGTATATCCGCCAGGCGTGGCCGTCGAGGTCCAGGTCATGGAAACCTTCGGTTTGCTGAAGGGTGAGACCGTGGACAGACCAGGTGCTCGAGAGCAGCAGCCGGCCATCGCGGTCCCAGAACTGCACCGCCACCGTGCCATCGTGCTCCACGTGGTCCTCGTCCAGAGGCGGGAGCGTGGGCAGACGCGGATCGCCGCGCAACTGGTCGGCATAGGCGAGAGCCAGGCGCCGCATCTGGCCGTCCATGAAGGCCATGGTGCTGTCGCGGTAGTGCAGGTAGTTGGCCCAGAGGATCACGGCCGCCGACAGCAGATACAAAGGCAGCAGCCAGAGGAGGAGGCGGGTGCGCAGGGAATTCACGACGCTTCCTTGGGCACATGCCACCCCAGCCCGCGCACGTTGCGGATGGCGTCGGCTCCGAGGCGCTTGCGCAGGCCGTGGATGATGACTTCCACGGCGTTGCTGCTCACTTCCTCGCCCCAGCCGTAGATGCGCTGTTCCAGCTGTTCACGGGAGAGCACCGCGCCGGGGCGCTCAAGGAGCGCGTGCAGCAGCGCGAATTCCCGGGCGGAAAGAGGCAGCTGTCCGCCGTGGTAATGGGCCGTGCGGTTCGCGAGGTCCAGTTGCAGCTCGCCGGAGCCGATCAGGGATTGGGCATGGCCATCGCGGCGGCGCAGCACGGCCCTGAGGCGCGCCAGCAGCTCCTGGAATGCGAAGGGCTTGAGCAGGTAGTCATCGGCGCCGAGGTCGAGGCCCGCCACCCGATCTTCCACCCCGTCTCGCGCCGTGAGGATCAGGATAGGGGTGGGGTCGCCGCGTCCGCGTGCGGCGGTCAGGAGTTCCAGGCCCGAGCGCCGGGGTAGGCCGAGGTCCAAAAGCGCGGCGGCATAGCCGCCTTGGACGAGTGCGGCCTGGCCCGCGACGCCGTCCTCCACCCAGTCCACGGAATAGCCGGCTTGGCCCAGGGCCTGCTTGAGGTCTGTGCCTACCATCCGGTCGTCTTCGATCAAGAGGATGCGCATGGCTGCCGGTGCTAGGCGGGTGGGCCCGCCGGCGAAGCTTACTGCTTCGGCGGCTTCTTGCGCACGTAGAGGGTCTTGAGCACCCGCGCCACCGTCTCGCCCGAAGCGTCAGTGATGTCCACGCTGAACTCCGGGAAATACTTCTCGCCGCCGGCGGTCTTGTCGAGGATCTCCTGGAGCGTCGCGCCGTCGATCTTGAAGCGCGCCGTGACCGTGCCGCGACCAGGCTTGAGATATTCGATGGCGGCACGGCTGTCCCACACGTAATAGCCCTTCCCCAGCACGTTCATCAGCATGACCATGTAGCAGGCGTCGGTCATGGCGAACAGGCTGCCGCCGAAGTGCACCCCCACGTAGTTCATGTTGTACCAGTGCTGTTTCAGCACCACCTCCGCCTCGCGGTAGTCCGGGCTCACCCGCGTGACGCGGATGCCGCTCGCCAGGAACGGCGGCCACAGGTTCATGAAGCGGCGCAGGGTGTCGGCTTTCATGGGCACAGGCCTGCAGGCTTTAACCCGCGGCGCGGCGGCGCGGCGGTTCGCGCTGCGCTTGGGCTATGGCGTCCGCGAGCCGGCCGATGCCGGCACGGATGGCTTGCGGATCCTGGCTGGCGTAGCCCAGGCGCAGGTGCGTGGAGCGGCGCGGCGGTTCCAGGTGGTAGTTGGATTCCGCCGTCACGAATACGCCTGCTTGCCCGGCGAGCTGGGTGACCCGGTCGGCGTCCGTGCCGCAGTCTATCCACAGGCCCATGCCGCCGTCAGGCAGGCACCAGTCGATCTCAAGGCCCCGCTGCTTGGCTTGCGCCAACGCCGCCACCGTCGCGTCGCGCCGGTCCTCGTATACCCGGCGCATGCGCCGCAGGTGGCGCTCGAAACCGCCGCCCGCCATCCAGCGCGCCACCGCGTCCTGCATCAGGGTGTTGTTCTGGCGGGTGATGATGGCGCGCAGGTCCGCCAGCGGCTGGTACAGCGCCTCGGGTACCGCCAGGAGGCCGATGCGCATGGAGGGGAACATGACCTTGGAGAGGGTGGACATGTAGATCACGAGCCCGCAAGGATCGGTGCTCGCCATGGGTGCGATGGGCTGGGAGCGGAAATGGAACTCGTGGTCGTAGTCGTCCTCCACGATGGGGATCTGGTGGCGGCAGGCGAGGTCGTAGATGCGCAGGCGCCGCGCCGTGGGCAGGGTCGCGGTGGTCGGATACTGGTGGTGGGGCGTGAGGTAGATGAGATGGATGCGCTGCTCGGCGATGGCGGCCTCCAGGGCTTCCGGGTCCATGCCGTCCCGGTCCACCTTGATGGGCACGATGTCGCCGCCGGCGGCGCGGAACGCGTCCCAGGCGGCGGGGTAGCCCGGCATCTCCACCGCCACCTTCTGGCCCGCGCCGATGAGCAGCTGGGCCACGAGGAAGATGCCTTCCTGGGCGCCGTGGGTGACGATGAGCTTGCGGCCGGTCACGGCCCGCACGCGGCGCAGGTAATGCTCGAAGCCCTCCACGAAACGCGGATGTCCCGCCGGGTCACCGTAGCCGCTGTGCACCGCGGCGGAGTGGCGCAGGGATTCCGCCATGCAGGCGCGGAACTCGTCGTAGGGGAAGAGCGAGAGGTCGGGCAGGCCGCTCTGGAAGACATGGGTGTAGGCGGCATAAGGGTCGGGCGCGCAGAAGGATTTGCTCGCGGTGCGCGCGAAGCGCCACTTGAGCCCCCGGTCGAACCGCGAGGCCTTGGCGCTGCCCTTGGGCTTGAAGAACTCCGAGGGCAGCACGGCGCTCACCCGGTGGGCGCGGCGCTCGCCGGCCTCGAGCCAGCCTTCGGCCACGAGCTCGTCCATGGCGGCACTCATGGTATGGCGGTGCACGCCCAGCTCCGCGGCCAGCACGCGGGTGGAGGGCAGACGTTCGCCGGGTTTGACCATGCCTTGCTGGATGGCGCCGCGCAGGGCCTCGGCGATGCGCAGGTAGCCGGGGCGGCTGTCGTCGGCCACGGTCAGGATGAGTTCGTTCATGGGCGCAAGCCTCGGGCGGGGAGGTTGATCTGGTCTAGATAGAATATAGCATCTGGTACTTAAGAATGTACCAGATGGAGCCCAGAATAATCATCCTGAAGCACCGCTCCGGTGCCGTGGATTGGGAGGGCAAGGTCATGGTCGAGAGGGCAGTCGATAGCCGGGCAAGCCTGTGGATCGCGCTGGGCAACCAGCCCGGCGTGAGCGCCTGGTTCGCCGTGTGGCTGCTCGCCCGCCTCAGCCCGCCGCCCCGTAAGGCGGCGAAGCCCGTGACGATGCAGGCACCAGCGCAGCCCGTCCGCCGGGTGCGCGCCGGCACGGCCGGCAGTCACCAGGAGCAACCCCGCCCATGAGCGCATCGCAAGGCAAGGAGAGATCGGCTTACGCCGCCGCGAGCCTGACGCTCCTGGTCTGGTCTTCCTCCTACGCGGCCATCACTTATTGCCTGCAGGCCTTCAGCCCCGGCGAACTCGCGCTGCTGCGCTTCAGCGTGGCTTCGCTGCTGCTGCTGGCGCTCACCGCGGTCGGCGTGATCAAGCTGCCGCCGCGGCAGGACTGGCCGGCGCTCATCGTGCTGGGATTGATCGGCAACACCGCCTATCAGCTCTGCCTCATCTACGGCATGACGCGGCTTTCGGCCGGCGCGGCCTCCGTGGTGATCTCGACGGTGCCGAGCGTGACTGCGGTGCTGGCGGTGCTGCGCCTCAAGGAGCACCTGAGCCGGCGCGCGGTGCTGGGCCTCGGCATCGCTTTCGCGGGCACGCTGCTGGTGACGCTCGGCCGCGGTTACGAGATCCATTTCGAACCCATCGCCTTCCTGGTGTTCGTCGCGGTGCTGTGCAGCAGCATCTACTTCGTGTGGCAGAAGCCCCTGTTCGCGCGCTCGAGCCCCTTGACCATCTCGGCGGCGAGCATCTTCACGGGTACCCTGGGGTTCATTCCCTTCGGTCTCGACCTGCCGGCCAAGCTCGCGCATGTGCCCGGTCCGCAGCTCATGGCGGCGCTCTATCTCGGAGTGGTGCCGACGGTGGTGGGTTACCTCTGCTGGAGCTTCGCGCTCTCCCGCGCCCCGGCCTCGCGGGTGACGAGCTTCCTCTATCTGCAGCCACTGTTCGCCTGTGCCATCGCCTGGGTATGGCTGAAGGAGATTCCCACCTGGCTCACGGTGGCGGGCGGCACGCTCGCCATCGTCGGCGTGGTGCTCGCCACCACCCAATTCACGCCCGCAGTTCTGTGGCGCCGGCGCGTACCTGCGGAGTGCGTGCCCACGCCCGAGGGCTAGGTCGTGAGCGAGCGGGACGGTTTGGGCCGCCCCGTCTGGGGCACCTGCAGCAGGGGGAGGAGCGCATCCAGTTCCTGGATATGCCCCCGGTCGTGTTCCACCCAGAGATCCAGCAAGCTAGCCAGCGTGACCTCACCCACGTTCTCGAAGTAGCCCCGGCGTTCGAGCTGCTCCGGGGTCACCGTAGCGAGGATCTCCAGGCAGCGGCGGCGCATGTTCAGGAAGGCCTCCAGGGCGGGCCTGAGCTCCTGGTCGTTGTAGCGCCGTTCCCGGGCAAGCCTCGTGCCGTCCACGTCCGGTAGCTGGGGGTGGTCTTCCCGCAGCAGCGATCCGAGACGGCGACCGTAGCCCTCCACTTCGATGTCGCGCAGGTGGCAGACGCTCTCCAGCACCGAGAACACGTCGGAAGCCGGTTTCACGTGCAACTGCTCTTCCGACAAGCCCTTGAGCCGGGACTGCAGGGCCTCCGGCATGCGCGCCAAGGCGGCGATGGCATCTTGGTGACGCATGTGACGGCTCCTTACTGCGGTTGACCCAGGGCCTGCATGCGCCGTTGCATCTCCTTCGCGGAGACGTCTTCCTTGTGGGTGGCGATGTACCAACGGTGGCCGAAGGGGTCGATGATGCCCCCGAGCCGGTCGCCGTAGAACTGGTCTTCCACGGGGCGCTCCAGGATGGCGCCCGCTTCCACCGCGCGCGCCGCGACCGTATCCACATCCTTGAGATACAGCATGATGCCCACCGGCGATTTGCTGCCGGGCTGTGGCGCGCTGAAGCCGCGTTCCGGGTACTCGTCCGCCAGCATGATGTGGGAGCCGTCCACCACGATCTCCGCGTGGGCGATGCGCTCGCCGTCCGGCATGCGCACCTTCTCCTTGGCGCCGAAAGCTTTCTTGTAGAACTCGATGGCTGCGGCCGCGCCGCGCACCGACAGATAAGGCGTCACGCTGTGATAGCCCTTGGGGATGGGCGCGACCTTGCGTGCCTTGGCGCGGGGCTTGGCCTTGATGGACTTGCGTTTCGCGGAGCTGGATTTCTTGCCGACTTTCTTGCGCGCCATGACACTCTCCAGGGGAAGTACCGGGGAAAAATAATTCTAGCCCAGCGCAACAGGACCGCTGGGGGATATGTCACAACGAAAATTATTCAACGGACCGCGATGGCATCGTGACTCACTTCATCAAGTTGTCATATGCGAGGAGTAACGCCCGGCAACGAAGGGCGTGAAGATCATGGCGAGGGCGCTGTCTCCGTCCGGATCGGCGTTGGAGGCGTAAGCGAGCTGCCGCCGCGGCTGGGGCGCCGGCCATGGACTTCACGCTGTTCGCTGAGGTGGCCCGGGAGGAGGATCGGCTGCAATGCCGCCTATTCATGCCTGGGCTCCTGCTGCCCCTCGCGCGCGATCCGATAGCGGCATTTGCCCAACGGGTGGGCTTGGGGCCAGGCGGCAGGCCTAATCCGGGGAGAAGGCTTGAATCCCACCCCGGGCCCCTTGGGCGCGGCAATCCGGTCTGGGTATGGGGAGCCGTACAGGCCTGGAGCCCAGGAACGACGCGGTCCCACGGACTTAAGGGAATCCCTGAGGCGAGATTCAGGTGCGCACCCCCCGGGGGTTCAGGGAAGGTCCGATGGCCGGTGGCGGGCTGCGATGTTCCACTGGTATCGCAGCAAAAGCGGCCTCGGAACGGGTCGCGGGGTTCCAGACATCGGATAGGGAGTGCAAACGTGAACGCAACATCCTGGAAGAAATACATTGCGGGCTTGGCGGTGTACGGCACCTGCATCGCGCTGGCGG
>DASYZF010000261.1:0-1564 GCA_035946515.1 Gammaproteobacteria bacterium
TTGCGCCAGGTCCAGCTTGTCGTTGAGGAAGGCCCGCTCCGAGAACTCCCCCGGCCGCGCCAGACGTGCCCCCAGGGCGATGACCCGCTGCAGCAAGAGGTCCAGCACCACCCTGCCACCATGACCGTGGAGCTCCAGCACCTCCTCGCCGGTGAAGGAGTTGGGGGCCGCGAAATAGAGCAGCAGGCCGGTGTCGATGAGGCTGGCATCCTCATCCCTGAAGCCCCGCACCGCGATGCGCCGCGGCTCCGGCGTCCCGCCACCGATCTTCAGGGCGATGTCCGCTGCCTTAGGCCCTGAGACCCGGATGATGCCGACCCCGCCCTTCCCCGGCGGGGTGGCGATGGCGGCGATGGTTTCCTGGTGCTTGTTCATGGTTTGTGTAACACGCCCGCAGGCTCCACACTCTTCCACTCGATACGTTAACAGAGGCCAGCCCCATGCCCGGCACGCCCGTCCGCTTTCCCAACGCCCGCGGCCAGATGCTGGCCGGGCGCTTGAGCCTGCCCCCCAACGGTACCCCCCGGGCTTACGCCCTCTACGCCCACTGCTTCACCTGCGGCAAGGACGTGCGCGCCGCCGTGAACATCTCCCGGGCCCTGGCCCGGGAAGGTATCGCCACCCTGCGCTTCGACTTCACGGGCTTGGGCGAGAGCGAGGGGGACTTCGCCGACACCACCCTGAGTACCAACGTCTCGGACCTCGTGGCCGCCGCCGCGTTCCTGGAAAAGAGTTACGCCGCCCCCAAGATCCTGGTGGGCCATTCCCTGGGAGGGGCCGCGGTGCTGGAGGCGGCCCACCTCATCCCGAGTTCCATCGCCGTGGCCACCATCGCCGCCCCGGCGAACCCGGAGCATGTGGCCGGGCTCCTGGGGCCCGGCCGGGAGACCATCGAGCTCGAGGGCGAGGCGGACGTGATGCTCGTGGGCCGCAAGTTCCATTTCAAGAAGGCCTTCCTGGACGATCTCGCGAACCACCCCTGGCGCGACAACCTGCGGACTCTGCGCAAGGCGCTGCTGGTGTTCCACTCCCCCACTGACGCTACTGTGGACATCAGCAACGCCGCCGACATCTTCACTGCGGCCCTGCACCCCAAGAGTTTCGTGAGCCTGAGCGGTGCCGACCACCTGCTCACTAAGGAGGCGGACTCCGAATACGTGGGGGTGATCCTGGGGGCCTGGGCCAGCAAGTACCTCGGCGAACTCGGCCTGCAGCCGCTCGAGAGTCCCGCCCTGGACGGCGAGGTAATCGCCCACATCGGCGAGGAACACTACCGCACCGACCTCTACGCCGGGCCGCACCTGCTCACCGCCGATGAACCGAAGGACGCGGGCGGCACCGATGCGGGGCCCAATCCCTACGGCCTGCTCACCGCCGCGCTCGGCGCCTGCACCACCATCACCGTGCGCATGTACGCCGACCGCAAGCAGTGGCCGCTTAAGGCCATCAAGGTGCGGCTCAGCCACGACAAGATCTACGCCAAGGACTGCGCGGAATGCGAGGCGAAAGAAGGCAAGGTTGACAGCTTCGAACGGGAGCTGGAGTTCGAGGGGGACCTGACGCC
>DASYZF010000262.1:0-4776 GCA_035946515.1 Gammaproteobacteria bacterium
TGGACGTGAGCAAGGTGCCGGACGAGCACGACTGGCAGTCCATCCTCTTCGCCGCCGGCAGCGCCGACAACATCTCGGATTCGGCGCTGAGGCTCACGCTCACCCATTACGTGCATTACCTGGAAGCGCGTCGCGAGATCCTGGAGAGTATGGGCCGGGAGTGGCGCTCCGCCGCCATGCGCGGCAGCGGCAAGCCCGTGGTACCGAACGCCATGCGCCAGGACATGGCGCCGATCTCGCGCTTCACCACCCGCCGCAACCAGCTCTACGCACGCCTGCCGCGCCGCCGCGCCGTGAACCTGGACATGAACGCGCGCCGCGAGGCGGTGGTGTATCTCGCCCGCAACCGCGTCGTGCTGAAGCTGGAGAGCGGGCGCGTCGTGCTGCAACAGCAGGACGGCACCGCGCATCTCTTGCGGGTCGGCCGCAACATGGTGGGCCGCTCGGCACAGTGCGAGGTGTGCATGGATGCCGGCCACAGCGACATCTCCCGCCAGCACCTGCTCATCGAGGTGACGGAGGGCAACCAGCTCAGGCTCACGGACCTTTCCTCCCGTGGCACCTACATGCCGCCGGACATGCTGGACCGCCTGGACAGCAGCACCACCTCCCAGCGCGTCCACTAGCCCAGAGAGACCGATATAAAAAAAGCGCCGCGTGAGCGGCGCTTTTCTTTTTTGTGGCTGTATGCCCGGTCAGCCGGCCAGGGCTTTCGTCACCCGGGCATGCTCGGCCTCCAGGCCCTTGGGCAGGCGCGCGCCGTAGCTCTTGAAGTACTCGCCCAGTTCCTGCATCTCCTTGCGCCACTTGGCCGGCTCGATGTTGAGCAGGGTGTGGAGCACGGCAGGGTCGATGTCGAGGGCGTGGGTATCGAGGGCCTTGTCCGCCGGCACGTAGCCGATGGGGGTCTCCACGGCCTCGGCCTTGCCTTCGCAGCGGTCCAGGATCCAGTGCAGCACCCGCAGGTTCTCGCCGAAGCCCGGCCACATGTACTTGCCGTCCGGACCCTGCCGGAACCAGTTCACGTGGAAGATCTTCGGCAGCTTGTCGGACTTCTTGCCGAAGGAGAGCCAGTGGGACCAGTAGTCGGCGAAGTTGTAGCCGCAGAAGGGTTTCATGGCCATGGGGTCGCGGCGCACCACGCCAACCTGACCCGTGGCGGCAGCGGTGGTCTCGGAGGCGACGCTCGCCCCCACCATCACGCCGTGGTTCCAGTCTCGGGCCTCGTACACCAGCGGCGCCACGTCGGCGCGACGCCCGCCGAAGATGATGGCGGAGATGGGCACGCCCTGCAGGTCCTCGGAGTGGGGCGAGTAGCTCGGGTTCTGCTTCGCGGCGACCGTGAAGCGGGAGTTGGGATGGGCGGCGGGGCCGTTCTTGGCGTCATATGGGCGGCCTTGCCAGTCCTTGGCCGGAGCGCCTTCCTTCAAGCCCTCCCACCAGGGGTGATTGTCGGAGGTCACCGCCACATTGGTGAAGATGGTGTCGTGGCGGATCATCTCGTAGGCGTTATGGTTGGTCTTGGAGTTGGTGCCGGGCACCACGCCGAAGTATCCCGCCTCGGGGTTGATGGCCCACAGGCGGCCGTCCTTGCCCACAGTCATCCAGCAGATGTCGTCGCCCACGGTCCACACCTTCCAGCCCTTGTGGGAGGCGGGCGGGATGAGCATCGCCAGGTTGGTCTTGCCGCAGGAGGAGGGGAAGGCGGCCGCCACGTAGCGGGTCTCGCCCTCGGGGTTCTGGATGCCGACGATGAGCATGTGTTCGGCCAGCCAGCCTTCGCTCTTGGCCTGCCAGCTGGCGATGCGCAGCGCGTGGCATTTCTTGCCGAGCAGGGCGTTGCCGCCGTAGCCCGAGCCGAAGCTCTTGATGGTGAGCTCCTCGGGGAAGTGCATGATGAAGCGCCGCTCCGGGTCCAGGGTGCCGGTGGAATGCAGGCCCTTCACGAACTTGCCCTCGCGCTCGATGCGCTTCAGGGCCGGCGTGCCCATGCGGGTCATGATGCGCATGTTGGCGACCACGTAGGGGCTGTCGGTCAGCTCCACGCCGCAGCGGGCGAGGGGGGATTCCACCGGGCCCATGCAGTAGGGGATCACGTACAGGGTGCGGCCCTGCATGCAGCCCTTGAACAGGGCGTCGATCTTGGCGTGGGCTTCGGCCGGGGCCATCCAGTGGTTATTGGGGCCGGCATCGGCTTCATTTTGGGTGCAAACGAACGTCAGGTGCTCCACCCGGGCCACATCCGAAGGGCTGGAGCGGTGCAGGTAGCAGTTGGGGTGGGACTTCTGTTCCAGTTCCAGGAGCGTGCCGCTCTTCAGCATCTCGGCGACGAGGGTCTTGTATTCGGCGTCGGAGCCGTCGCACCAATGGACGCGTTCGGCTTCAGTATGCCGTGCCATGTCCTTGACCCAATCGGCTAGGGCTTTATTGCTGGTCATTTGGAGTCCGTGCTGTAAGTCGTTAGGGGTACGGGACGGGAGGTCTGCTGGAAGAGCTCCCGCCCGGGCGGGAACGCCTATTATATAACTTGCGCCCTCCGCTGTACCCCGTGCCCTGGACCCGGGGCGGGGAGTGCTAGAATGCGCCGCACATCCAGTCAACGAGGCAGGTCCATGGGAGAGCACACGATCCGGGAGATTTTGAAGCGCCGCAGCCCGGAGACCCAACGAGCCATGCAGCGCCGCCGCGATCTCGCCGCCGGTGGCTCGGTCCGCGCCAATTGGCTACCCAAGGTGATCTTGGTGGCGGTGATCCTGGGCGTCTTGGGGGGCATCGGGTATTACACCTATGTCGCGCATGGTGCGACCCTGCGCTTCGCCGCCGACAAGGCTTCCCGCCGCGGGACCCCAACCATCAGCCTCGCCAGCACCACCGAGTTCCTGCCCAATACCCTCCTGGCCGCACTCGACCCCGGGTTCTACACCTCCAGCACCCTGAACGGTGCCGGCCTCACCCACCGCCTGCTGCGCCTCTATTATCCCGACGCCTCGGGTCTCGAGATCCGCCTCATGTCCGTGGCCGTCGAAGCCCAGAACGCCAAGACCGACATCATGGAAGCTCTCATCAACGACGTGCCCATGGGCGGCGATGCACAGCACCCGGTGAAAGGATTCGCCGCGGCGTCTGTTTATTACTTCGGCAAATCCTTTGCCCAGCTCTCGCCACAAGACATCGCCCTATTGGTGGCCCTCGTGACCGATCCCGTC
Organism: Gammaproteobacteria bacterium; assembly: GCA_035946515.1. GTDB lineage: Bacteria > Pseudomonadota > Gammaproteobacteria > Natronospirales > REEB76 > DASUBN01. The sequence continues at coordinate 3,207 of DASYZF010000262.1, forward strand.
GATCTCGATCCGCGCAAGTCCCCGGACAAAGCGCTGGCGGCACGCAACGCCGTGCTGCAGGCAGACCTGCAGCAGAACGTGCTCTCCGAGGCCCAGGTGGACGGGCTCAGCAAGCTGCCGTTGGACGTCGTTCCCCAGCCCGCGCACTGACGCCGGGCGGCGTCGCGGTCCCGCGGCCGTCCTATGCTTGACCTGGAAGACTTGCTCAGCACCGAGGGGCCGCTCGCGGCCCATATCCCCGGTTTCGCGCCCCGCCGCCAGCAGCAGACCCTCGCGGTCGCGGTAGCCCAGGCGCTGGAAAGCTACTCGACGCTGGTGGCGGAAGCGGGCACCGGCACAGGCAAGACCTTCGCCTATCTCCTCCCGGCCCTGCTCTCGGGCCGGCGCGTGCTGGTCTCGACCGGCACCAAGACCCTGCAGGACCAGTTGTTCCATCGCGACTTGCCGGCGGTGCGCAAGGCGCTGGGCGCTCCCGCCCGCACCGCGCTGCTCAAGGGCCGTTCCAACTATCTGTGTCGTCATCGTCTGACCAATGCGGCCGAGCAGGGTCTTTTCGACAGCCGGGAGCGGGTGCGTGAGCTGGAAGCAGTGCGTGCCTGGGCTGAGGTCACCCAGCACGGCGATATCGGCGAGCTCGACGCGGTGGCGGAGAACTCGAGCCTATGGCCCCAGGTCACCTCCACCCAGGACAACTGCCTGGGGCAGGACTGCCCCGAATACAGTCGGTGCTTCGTGCTGGAAGCGCGCCGCGCTGCCCAGGAGGCGGACGTGGTGGTGGTGAACCACCATCTGCTGCTGGCGGACATGGTGCTGAAGGAGGATGGCTTCGGCGAGCTGTTGCCCGGCGTTGACGCAGTGATCGTGGATGAAGCGCATCAGCTGCCCGAGGTGGCAACCCAGTATTTCGGCCTAAACGTCTCCACACGGCAGCTCTCTGACTGGGTGCAGGACCTGCGTGATGAATACCGGCAGACCGCCGCTGACATGCCTGAACTTGAACCCGCACTGGTGGAGTTCGAGCGTGCGGCAGGCGCCGTGCGTGCCGGCGTCAGCGAGCACCTGGGCCGCGTCGAATGGGAGGCGGTGCCGAATCGGGCCGACTTGCGTGAGAAGCTCAAGACGGTGGAGACGGCCATCACGGGTCTGAAGCCCGTCCTTGACACGCTCGCTGCCCGTTCCCGCGGCCTCGAGAACTGCCGCGACCGGGCGGAAGTGATGCTCGCCCGTCTCGAGGTCTTCCTGGGTGACGATACGCGTCGTGAGGTGCGCTGGCTCGAGCATCGCGGCCGCCATACGGTGTTCAACGTGACACCCCTGGATGCGGCGGAACGCTTTGCGGCGCGCATGCAGGAGCATCCCTCAGCCTGGGTGTTCCTCTCGGCCACGCTGTCCGTGGGTGGTGGTTTCGGGCATTTCAAAGAGCGGCTGGGCGTCAGCGATTCCGAGGAACTGCTGCTCGGCAGCCCTTTCGACTTCGAGAACCATGCGCTCTTGTATCTCCCGGAGCGGATGCCGGCCCCCGATAACCCCGGCTACACCCGGGCGGTGGTGGAGGCGGCCCTGCCGGTCA
>DASYZF010000263.1:0-10406 GCA_035946515.1 Gammaproteobacteria bacterium
CTTCAAATCGAGTAATCACATGTCACAGCAGAACAAGTTGTACGTCGGTAACCTGCCCTTTTCGGTCGATGAGTCGCAGCTGCGCGGGATCTTCTCCCAATACGGCGAGATCTCGGAACTGGCCCTGATCATGGACCGGGATACCGGGCGCCCCAAGGGTTTCGGCTTCGTCACCTTCGCCAACCAGCAGTCCGCCGAGAAGGCGCTGGAGCAGAACGGCAAGGACATGGGTGGTCGTGCCCTCAAGGTCAATATCGCCGTGGATAAGCCGCGCACCGGCGGTGGCGGCGGTGGTCGTCCGCGCTGGTAATCCGGCCGCGAACCTGATGCCTGAGAAGCCCCGCCACCCGGCGGGGCTTCTTCATTTTAGGCCTTGGTCAATACGTCTCGGGCGACTGGTAGAGGGAATAGACGGCGCTCTCTTCCTGCCGGATCCACTTGGCGAACTCCTCGGTCACGCCGTCTATCTCCTTATAGAAGATCCCGGCGTTGCGCTCGTTGACCGGGTAGCCGCCGTAGTGCTTGAGGAAGCCTTCCACCGCGCGTCCGGTGCGCAGGGCGCCCGCATGCATGTCTTTCAGGATGGCGAGCCGGTCCGGGCTCTTGATGCGGGCGATGAGATAGGCGTGCAGCTCGTCGGTCTCGCGCCGCATGTGCACGGCGATCTCGGTGCGCAGCTGGTCGAGCAACGCCTTCACGTCCTCGTAGCGGTGGGCGCGGACGGAGTCCTTGGCCTTGTCCAGCAGCACGGCCATGTCGCGGTGCTGCTGTGTCAGCGCGGCGACCAGCCGTGGGTCGTAGGAGGCCTCAACCGGCGGCGGCGCCTCTGCGACGAGCGTGGGCGGCGCTTCTTGGGGCTGGCGGGAGAAGAAGGAAATGGGCATGGAGGCTTGTTTCCACAGGGGAGGTCGGCACGGTGCCGGGTCGCGGGGCCCCTCTGTCCAGCATCCTCTCTTTCGGGACGGGTGTATGTAGGTGGACAGCGGAAACAAGGGGGGTCGGTGGTGTTTATTTCGCGGATTGGGCGCCGCCGCGTCCGGTGCCGGTATCCGACGGCTTGGAAGAATTGAAGAATTAAGGGGCCGGAGGCTTTCCTTTCGGCTGCAACGCAGGGTGTCATGGCCCGAAATGGCCATAGCGCGTTTCCGGCTGGCGCGTGCAAGTGGTCATTTGCCCGGACCGCCGCCCGACTTACCATCCGGGGCAGCGGATACGGGATGCAGGATCGAGTGGAGATGACCGGCGACATGGATTACAGGATCACGCGGGCGACGCCCGACGACCTGCAGGTGTTGGTGCCGCTCTTCGATGCCTACCGGGTGTTCTACGGGCGGCCCTCCGATCCTGCGATGGCACAGGCTTTCCTGCGCGAACGCTTCGAGCGCGACGAGTCGGTGATCTTCCTGGCGCGCGACGGCGGCGGCGTCATCGGTTTCACCCAGCTCTATCCCTGCTTCTCCTCGGTCTCGGCCCGGCGGATCTGGGTCCTCAACGACCTGTACGTGGAGGCGCGGGCGCGCCGCAGCGGCGTCGCGCGGGCCTTGATGGAGGCTGCCCATGCCCATGCCAGGGATACGGGCGCCGCGCGGGTGACGCTGTGCACGGCCCGCGACAACACGCCGGCCCAGGTGCTGTATGAGTCGCTGGGCTATATGCGCGAGACCAAGATGCTGGCCTACGCATTGGAGTTCTGATGGACACCACTAGGATGGAGACATGAGCATGCATCCCTTCGGACATCGCCGGTTCCCTGCGCCGTTCCTCCTCGGCGCGCTGTCACTCGCGCCCCTGTGGGCACAAGCCGCAGCGCTCACGGACAAGGACACCGTGGTCCTCGCGGGCTTCGACAACCGCACCGGGGAGCCCGTCTTCGACGCCGCCCTCAAGGAAGCGCTCACCCTGGAGTTGGAGCAATCGCCGTTTCTCAACCTGCTCTCGGACCGGAAGCTGAGCGAGACCTTGCGGGCCACGGGCCGCAAGGTGGACGACCCTCTCACGGTGGAGGTGGCCCGGGAGCTCTGCCAGAAGGCGGGCGGCAAGGCGGTGTTGGAAGGCGCGATCTCGAAACTCTCCGGTCATTACCAGCTTGAGCTCTCTGCCGTCGACTGCGGCAGCGGTGCTGTGTTGGCGCAAGAGAAAGGCGACGCGGCGGACGAGGAGGGCGTGCTTCCTGTGCTGAGCCAGGCTTCATCCAAGCTGCGCGCAGCCTTGGGAGAGCCGGCGCAGTCGGTGCAGGAGTTCGAAGTCCCCGTCGAGACCACCACCCGCTCTCTCGAGGCGCTGCGGACCTACCGTCTGGGTGCCGTCATGCGTAACGAGAAAGGGGATACATCGAGCATCCCGCTCTTGAAGCATGCCATCGAACTCGACCCGGACTTCCCCCTGCCCTATGGGGCGCTCGCAGCCATCTACGGCAACATCCGCCAGCCTACGCAGGCAGTGAGCTATGGCAGCAAGGCGTATGCGCTGCGCGGCCGGGCCAGCGAGCGCGAGAGCCTGCAGCTGGCCGGCATCTATTTCCTGGAGACCGGTGACCTGCAGAAGGAGATAGAGAATTACAAGGTGTGGCAGGGGAAATACCCGCGGGATTCGGTGGCGCGCAACAACCTGGGCAACGACTATGCCCAGATGGGGAGGCTCGAAGAGGGCCTCGCGGAATATCAGCAGGCGCTGCAGCTCACCCCGAGCGTCATCACCTACACCAACGTCCTCGGCATGGAGATCAGCCTGAACCGCCTCGATGCCGCCCAAGCCACCCTCGATGAGGCCTTCGCGCGCGGGCTCGACGGTCGCTACCTTCATCAGAACCAGTATTGGCTCGCCTTCCTGCGCGGCAACGCCACGCAGATGAAGGCGCAGGTGGCCTGGGCCATGGGTAAACCCGGGGATGAAGACGCACTCTTGTCCATGGATTCCGACACCGAGGCCTATTACGGGCGGGTGGAGCGCGCCCGCCGCCTCACGCAACAGTCGGTGGACTCGGCGATCCACGCCGGCTACCCGGAGACCGCAGCCCTGTGGCAGGTGAACGCGGCGCTCAGGGAGGCGGAGTGGGGCGACTTCCCCGCCGCTCGTGCCGGGGTCGACGAGGCCCTCAAGCTTTCCCAGGGCAGGGATGTGAAGCTGATAGCGGCCTTCACCCTGGCCCGCAGCGGGGATCCCAAGAGTGCAGAGACCCTGGTCCGGGAACTCAAGCGGGACTACCCCACCGACAGCCTGCTGAAACTCTATTGGTTATCCTGTATCGATGCTGCCGTGGCGCTCGATGCCGGCGATGCCAAGCAGGCGCTCGCGGACCTCAAGACCGCCGAGCCTTACGAGCTTGGCGGCGCGAATACCTTCATCAATTATCTCTATCCCGCCTACCTGCGCGGCCAGGCCTACCTCCTGGCCCATGACGGCGCGGCTGCCGCTGCGGAGTTCCGGAAACTGCCGGATCACTCGGGCGTGGTGACGAACTTCGTGACCGGAGCCCTGGCGCATCTCGAACTCGGTCGCGCTTATGCCATGGAGGCCGACGACGCCAGAGCGAAGGCGGCATACCTGGATTTCTTCACGCTCTGGAAAGACGCGGACCCCAGGATCCCCGCGCTACAGCGAGCCGGGGCGGAGTACGCGAAGTTGCTTTAGCGGGGACTGGTATGAAGAGCAGCCGACGCGACCACGCTGGCGCCGGCTTGCCCGGAATTCACGGTTGCTTGTGAGCTTCGGTCACAGCGCTGCAACGCGCCTGAATGCGGCGGGAAACGCCCTGATTATCCCTTACCATGGCGCCTCGAACCTGTGAGGGGTGAGGCGCCTTGGGCACGAATGCTTACCATCCGACCTGGAAGACCCTGCTGGCCTTCGCGATCATCTATTTCGTGTGGGGTTCCACCTATCTCGCCATCCGCATCGGCGTGCACGAGGTCCCGCCGTTTCTGCTCGCCGCCATCCGCTTCCTGATCGCCGGCCTGCTGCTCTGCGGCTGGATGCTCGCGCGGGGCGGGCGCCTGCCGAGCCGCCGCCAGTGGGCCTCCATTTCCCTGCTCGCATTCCTGAGCTTCGCCGTGGACTACGGCCTCGTGTTCTGGGCGGAGCAGCGTGTGCCCTCGGGGGTCACGGCGGTGATGATGGCCACGACCGCGGCCTTCATGGTGTTGGCGGAGATCCTGTTCCTGCGCACCCAGAAGCTCACCCTGCGCCTTGCCCTCGCGCTCCTCGTGGGTATCGGCGGAGTGGCTGTGCTGGTGAGCCATTCGCTCGGCCTCGGCGGCGCGTCCATCGACGCGGCGGGCGCCATCGCCCTGACCGTGAGTTCCGTGGCCTGGTCTGCCGCTTCTGTGTTCACCCGTACCCAGCCCTTACCCGAGTCCAAGTTCATGAGCTCCGGCGCGCAGATGCTCGCCGGTGGCGTGTTCCTGGCGGTCATCTCGGCCGGTCTAGGGGAGTTCCGGGACTTCCATCCTGCGGCGGTCTCCGCCGGCGCGTGGTTCTCCCTGTTCTATCTGATTGTCCCCGGTTCCATCGTCGCCTTCACCGCCTACGTCTGGCTCCTGGGCCACGAGTCGCCGACCCGCGTCGGCACCTTTGCCTATGTGAACCCGGTGGTGGCGGTGCTGGTGGGCTATTTCTTGGGTGGCGAGGCCCTCGGCCTCAGGACCATCGTCGGTACCCTGTTCGTGCTCGTCAGCGTGGTCATGATCACCACCGAGAAGCGGCAAGATGAGCGAGGTCGCTGAAGAAGGGAAGCCGCTGCTTTCGGCGCGCTGCATTCATCCATGCAGCGTAGAGGGAAGCGTGTCGCATCGGAGCAATTGCCTCAGATGAAATCACACTAAATCCGTCTTATGTCGCCGCGGACGTAGGACATATTTCTGCGGTACAAATTCGTCGAAAGTGAATTCCCCTGGATTCCGGAAACTGTGTCCTGGTTCACGGTGGCAGAGGGCGCATGGCGCCATGGTCACGGTGCGCGCGACGAGTGCGCACATGAAGGAGGGATAGTGATGAACAGATACCTATCGAAGAAGACGTCTCTGTGTGCCTTGCTGGCCATGGCCGGTGCGGGCTTCTGCCTCGGTCTCGCCATGCCGGCCGTCGCGCGCGACGCCGCCCCGACCCAAGTCACCCACGCCACCACCGCCAGCGACAACGGAGTCACCGCCCGGGTGAAGGAGAGCCTAGCCGGGGTGCAGAGCCTCAAGGGCGACAGCATCGGCGTGAAGACCGTCGACGGGGTGGTCACCCTGTCCGGCACGGTGAAGGATCCCCACGCGAAGTTCGCCGCCGTCCAGGCCGCCGTCTCGGTGGAGGGCGTGAGGGTGCTGGACGATGAGCTCAAGACGCCGGCGGAGCGGAGCAGGGTCGCCATGGCCGACCCGAAGTCCGCGAAAGCCCCTGTCCGGCACTCGGCGAGTGACGAGAAGATCACCGTGAACGTGCGACAACTGTTGGCCGAGAACCTCCCCAGCCGCTACAAGGTGGATGTGGTGACAAGCAACGGCGTGGTGTATCTCAGCGGTGATGTCCAGAGCCAGGAAGCCATCAGCCGCGTGAGCGCCCTGGTCGCCCAGGTGGACGGGGTAAAGAGCGTGAACACCGTAGGTCTAGATGCCCCGTTCGTGACCATGGTCTATTGAGAAGTCCATTCCCGGCTGGAGGAGCGGGAAGACAGCGGCGCGGTAGTTTGATGCCATCGCGCCGCTGTTTCTTCGAACCGGATGCTCTTTTGCCCCCTCTCCATCAGTCCCTTCTCCAGCCCCGGCCACTGCCCGTAAGCCTTGCCACCCAGCTTGAGGTCGGCGGCCGTGAGCCCGGCCGGGGCGGGTTCACTGTAGATGAACATCAGCTCCTTGCGGCCGCCATCCATGAGGTGCACGAAGCGCACGGACATCATGGTCGCGGGCAGGGTATAGCCCTTGGCCTTGAGCAGCGCCTTGAGGTGCGTGCTGTCTGAATCCGGGCCGTCCTTTGAGCCCGTGGACTCAGCCCAGGTGTCCACGAAGAAATCCATGCCGCCCAAGCTCGTGTGCCGTGGAGAGTCATAGGTGTGTTTGAGCTCGGGCCGGGAAGGCAGGTAAGCCTCGAACTGCACCCAGTAGAGCCGCTGTACCTGCCTGGTGTCGCCCGCCTCCACGAAGGCATGCAGCTCCACGTCGTCCGCATAGGCCTTCAGGATCCAGCGGTCAGAGCCCAGGTAAGTCGCGGTAGCCGGGAGTGTCATCTCCACCTTGGGGTCATGGAGCGAAGAAAGACTGTGGCCTTGCACGCCGCGTTCCGGCGCGGCGGTCTGGGCCGTGGCGGCCAGCGGACCAAGAGCGATGAGTGAAAGCGCGGCGAGCATTTTCATGGGCTAATCATAAGGCACAAGCCTCCTCGTTCTTGGGCATCGGGCCGTCCTTGCCCAAGACACGGCGCACGCTCGTTGGAGTATAAAGTCGGGGGATGAAGTCGGATTCCCGCTCATGGTGCGGCCCGATACTCTTGCAGGCCCTGCTGATCCTGGCGGGCTGCGCGGGTACCGAGCCCAAGCCTGCGCCGCCGGCCCTGAGCCTGGAATCCTGTCCCGTTGCGGCGCCGCTGGATGCCGCGGACCTCGATGCCCCCCACAAGACCCTGGAGTCTCTCATGGCCCTGGGGGGGCTGGCGCGCGGGCGGCTGCTCTCCACCCAGTGCGCCTACGAGAATGCCGGGCACCGCAATACTTACTTGCTTGTGGTGGGGCGGCAGCTCAAGGACGAGCTGACCGATTACCTGGGGCGTGCGGCGGCCTGGCAGCAGGACTATGGCCGGCTCGACCGACGGCTGCTGGACTACTACCAGCGCTGCCTGGGGGAGCCGCTCGATGGCCCCCGTTTTGAGACCTGCACCAAGGAGAACGCCGGGCTGGACGCAGAACGCCAGCGGCTCGACGCCGCCGCGGCGCCGCTGCAGCAGCGCAACCAGGAACTGACCGCCGCCGTCATCAAGTACCGCGCCGATGCCCAAAGCTCGCGGCTCGAGTCGGATCAGACCCGGCAGGATTACGCGCAGGCGATGCGGGACTACAGCCGTTGGCTGGTCGAGGCGTATGCCTTGAGCGTCACACCAGCGGTCCAGCCCTATGCCGGGAAGGCCGGCTGTCCGGCCGTGACCGAACCGCCAGAGGCCCCTCAAGCCATGCTGACTCTGGGCAGCGGTCTGCTGGATTGCTTCAGGAAGATCATGGGCGCGCCGGGAGCGGATTCCCTCCCGGGCTCTTAAGCACCATAGCGCTAGTCTTTGATGGGCAGCAGCAGCGATTCCGCTGCTTCCCACATGCAACTGCGGGAACCGGATTCCACGGTGTTCCGCCACCAGGGCTCCACCGAGCTCACCCGCAGCGGTTCGATGGGTTCCCCGAGCTTGGGCATGACGAGACCCTCGCCCGCGTTGGCGTAGAGCACCTCGGCGGGTTCGACCCAAGGATGGGTGCCGAGGCTGAACATGCCCCAATGGATGGGGAGCAGCTTGCCGCTCCCGAGCCGCTTCCAGGCTTTGAGGGCGTTCTCGGGCCCCAAGTGCACGCTGGCCCAGGCTGGGTGGAAGGCGCCGACCTCGATCATGGTGAGGTCGAAGGGTCCCAAGCGTGCGCCGATGTCGCGGAAGGCGGGGGAGAGGCTCGTGTCGCCGCTGAAGTACACGGTGTGACGCTCACCGCGCAGGGCGAAGGAGGACCAGAGGGTCGCGTTGCGATCATGCAGCGCGCGGCCCGAGAAGTGGTGCGAGGGTGCGGCGGTGATCTCGAGCTTGCCGGCGACGGTGGTCTTCTCCCACCAGTCCAGCTCCGTGATGCGTTCAGCCGGCACGCCCCAGGCTTCGAGATGCAGCCCCACGCCGAGCGAGGTGATAAAGGGCACCGGCAGCTTGGCGAGCGCCCGGATGCTCGGATAGTCGAGGTGGTCGTAGTGATCGTGGGAGATGAGCACCGCGTCGAGCTTCGGCAGCTGGCCGATCTTCACCGGTGCCGGTTGGAAGCGTTTGGGGCCGATGCCGGGTATGGGCGAGACCCGCGCACCCCACACCGGGTCCGTCAGGATGCGGCAGCCGTCTATCTCCAGGAGCAGGGTGGAATGCCCGAGCCAGGCGATGCGCAGCCCCGACTCTGCGGAACGCGTCCAGGCTTCCCGCGGGTCCATGCTCGGCAGCCTGCCCTTGGGCTTGCGGCCCTCGCCGCTGAAGATGAACTCAGCGAGGGAGGGCATCTTGCCCGTGTTGGGTGTCTCGGTGGTGTAGGTGTTGGCGAAGCGGCCGTCCCGGTACTGGGGCGAGGCCTGCATGCGCGCCAGGCGCTCGCCGCGGGGTTTCCTGCAGAGTATTTCCAAGCTGGCTCCGGTGGGCGCGTCAGGCCCTCTACTAAGGTAGGAGCATAGGGCCGATTCCCGGGACTTCAAGCGCCGGTTGCCGGGGAAACATATTGTTGACTTAGTCAACTATTAGCAGCATACTGCTCAAGTGCTCTGTAAGACGCCGAGGTACCCATGCCGGCAGCCCACCCAGACGCCCGCGTACAAGCGGTGCGGCATTTCAACCGCTTCTATACCCGCCATATCGGGGTGCTGCACGAGCATCTCCTCAAGAGCGACTACTCCCTCACGGAAGTACGGGTGCTCTATGAGCTGGCGCACCGCGAGGCGCTCACCGCCAGCGAGCTGATGAAGGAGCTGGGATTGGACCGCGGCTATTTGAGTCGTTTGTTGGCGCGCTTCGAGAAGCGCGGCCTCATCGGCCGCGAGACCTCCGAGCAAGACGCTCGCCAGAGCCACATCCACCTCACCCGCAAGGGCAGGGCCGCGTTCAGGCCCCTGGACGAGGCCTCGAGCCAGGAAGTGAGCGCCATGCTTAAGAAGCTGCCGGAGACGGAGCAGACGGCGCTGGTGGATTCCCTGCATCGAGTCGAATCCCTGCTCTCCGGCAAGCCGCCCGGGGAATACACCCTGCGCCCGCACCGGCCCGGCGACATGGGTTGGGTCGTACTGCGCCACGGCGAACTTTACTGGCAGGAATACGCCTGGGACGAGCGCTTCGAAGGGCTGGTGGCCGACATCACCGCTCGCTTCGTGAAGGACTTCGATGGCAAGCGCGAGCGCTGCTGGATCGCGGAGCGGGAGAGCGAGCGCCTGGGCTGCGTGTTCCTGGTGAAGGGCAGCGAGGAAGGGGAAGCCCGTCTGCGATTGCTGCTGGTGGAACCCAGCGCCCGGGGCTTGGGTCTAGGCAAACGCCTGGTGGAAGAGTGCGTCGCTTTCGCCAGAAGCGCGGGCTACCGCAAGATCGGCCTCTGGACAAACAGCGTGCTCGACGCGGCGCGCCATATCTACCGCCAGCAGGGCTTCAAGATGATGCGCGAGGAAAAGCACCACAGCTTCGGTCAGGATCTCGTGGGCGAAACCTGGGAGCTCGAGCTCTAGCGGTTGCTTCGCTTACCAGTCTGGAAGGGGCCGACTTCTCATACCTGGAAGGGGAGATTCGAAACCCGTTAGCGCAGCATCTCGATCAGGTTGTCGAGTGCGGTCTTGTGACCGATCTCGGCTCCACGCAGCATGTCGTCGCCTGACAGCGAAGTGGCCTGGACCGTCAGCGCCAGCAGGGTGCCGCTTTCCTGGCTCGTGAAAGTCATCGTTTGCAGGCTGATCATCACGCGGCGGCCGCCCGTTTCGATAACTTCGCTGGATACGATGCGTTCGTTCGTCACGATGTCGTAGTACCTCGTCACACCGCGGTATTGCGGCGCGCTCTTGCTGCCGCAATAGAACAGGTCCTGGCCGCCGACGCGGAAATCGGTCTGCTCGTAGAAGAACGCCGCTGTCTCCGTCGGAGTGCCCCACTTCGTACGCACCACCGGGTCCGCGACGGCGGCGAAGACACGTTCGACTGGGGCGGTGCAAAGCCGCTCGAAAGTCAGGGTGGCGTGTTTGGGCGTGCTTGCGGTGCTCATAGCCTGTTCCCTTGTTTTCAGCCCTGGTAAGGCCCGCCTGTCTCACCCCAGCCCCATTTGGGCATGGGGGAATCCTTGTCCGGCAGGCTGTCCCCCTGGGAGTTGATGAGCGCCAAGCGGGTGCCCCATTCGAGGTAGCCCACGAAGGCCGAGCGGAACTCGGGATCCTTCGGGAAGCCGCATTCGTCGGCGCATTCCAGCAGCAGGCTCATCCAACGGGCGCGCTGCGCCTCGCTCAGGTGCTTGCCTAGGTGCTTCTTCACCATGGCATGGTGCCCGCCGCGCTCCTGGCTGTAGAGTTTGGGGCCGCCGAACACCTCGGCGATGAAGTGGGCCACGGACTTGGGGTGTGCCGCTTCCATGTGCGCGAAGAGGGACGCCAGCAAGGGTTCGCCGGGTACCCGTTTGTAGAAGACCTCCGTGAGGCGCTCGAAAGCGGCCATGCCGCCGGCCCATTCATAGAGGCTCGGTA
>DASYZF010000264.1:0-1842 GCA_035946515.1 Gammaproteobacteria bacterium
ACGCCGGTGATCTTCCGGGCCACGCCCCAGTGGTTCATCAGCATGGACCAGAATGGCCTGCGCGCCGCCGCCATGGCGGACATCCAGAAGGTGCGGTGGATGCCGGACTGGGGCCAGAACCGCATCGAGGCCATGGTGGCCCACCGGCCGGACTGGTGCAGCTCGCGCCAACGGACCGGGGGCGTGCCCATCGCGCGCTTCGTGCACCAGGAGACGGGCGACCTGCATCCGCGCACCGCGGAGCTCCTGGAGCAGGCGGCGCAGCGGGTCGAGAAGCAAGGCGTCGATGCCTGGTTCGACCTGGACCCGAAGGAGCTGCTTGGCGAGGAAGCAGCCCACTACGACAAGGTACGGGACATCCTGGACGTGTGGTTCGACTCCGGCGTGGTGCACTACTGCGTGGGCGAGAAGCGCTTGGGGCTCGGCGCCCAGGCGAGCGCCGACCTCTATCTCGAAGGCTCGGACCAGCATCGCGGCTGGTTCCAGTCCTCGCTGCTCACCTCCGTGGCGATCCGCGGCAAGGCGCCCTATAAGGCGGTGCTCACCCACGGCTTCACCGTGGACGAGCAGGGCCGCAAGATGTCGAAATCCCTGGGGAACACCGTGGTGCCCCAGAAGGTGATCGGCAGCCTCGGTGCCGACGTGCTGCGCCTGTGGGTGGCGGCCACGGACTACAGCGGCGAGCTCGCCATCTCCGACAACATCCTGAAGCACATGGCGGAAGCCTACCGGAAGATGCGCAACACCACGCGCTATCTCCTGGCGAACCTCTACGACTTCGACCCGGCGCAGCATGCGCTGCCGCCAGACGAGATGCTGGAGCTGGACCGCTGGCTCCTGGCCCGGGCCGCGGAGCTGCAGGCGGAGGTGCTGGAGGCCTACCGGAACTACCAGTTCCACCTCATCTACCAGAAGGTCTACGGCTTCTGCGTGCTGGACCTGTCGAGCTTCTACCTGGACGTGATCAAGGACCGGGAATACACCACCCGGGCCGGCAGCACGGCGCGCCGTTCCTGCCAGACGGCCATGTACCACGTGGCGGAAGCCATGGTGCGCTGGCTGGCGCCGATCCTGAGCTTCACGGCGGAGGAGACCTGGCATCACCTGCCGGGCCAGCGCGACGCTTCGGTGTTCCTGGCCACCTGGCACAGCCTCCCCGGAGCCGGGAAGGTGGACATGCGCCGCTGGCAGCAGGTGCTGGCCGTGCGGGAAGCGGTGCGCAAGGAGCTGGAGAAGCTGCGGGTAGCCGGAGCCATCGGCTCTTCCCTGGACGCGGAGGCGGACCTCTACTGCGAGCCGGAGCTGATGCAGGCGCTCGGCTCGCTCGGCGACGAGCTGCGCTTCGCGCTGCTCACCTCCTATGCCCGGGTGCACGGCGACGAGCCGCGACCGCAGGATGCGGTGGCGGGCGAGGAGATGGCGGGACTCTGGGTCAGGGTGCAGGCCTCGAAACACCTGAAGTGCGTGCGCTGCTGGCATCATCGGGAAGACGTGGGTGTCGACAAGCAGCATCCGGAGCTGTGTTCCCGCTGCGTGACGAACGTGGATGGGCCCGGTGAGACCCGGGAATACGCCTAAGGCATGGACAACATGAAACTATCCGGAAAATCCGACTGGCTGTGGCTCGTGGCCGCGGTCATCGTGGCCGACCAGCTCTCCAAGATCTACGTCGCCACCCACATGTATCTCTTCGAGATCATCACCGTGCTGCCGGTGTTCAACATCGCGCTGCTGCACAACACCGGCGCGGCCTTCAGCATGCTGGCCGGCGCCGCCGGCTGGCAGCGCTGGTTCTTCATCGGCCTCGCGTTCGTGATCACGGCGGCCATCGTGACCTGGCTC
>DASYZF010000265.1:0-5164 GCA_035946515.1 Gammaproteobacteria bacterium
GGATGCGCACCAGGCGCTGGGCGAGCATGCCGAGCAGGGAGGAGGAGAGCAGGAAGGGCTCCACGCCCATGTCGCGCAGGCGGGTGACGGCGCCCACGGCGGTGTTGGTGTGCAGGGTGGAGAGCACGAGGTGGCCGGTCAAGCTCGCCTGCACCGCGATCTCGGCGGTCTCGAGGTCGCGGATCTCGCCGACCATCACCACGTCCGGGTCCTGGCGCAGGATGGCGCGCAGGCCGCGGGCGAAGGTCATCTCGACGCGCGCGTTCACCTGGGTCTGGCCGATGCCGTCCAGGTAGTACTCGATGGGGTCCTCCACGGTCATGATGTTGCGGCTGCGGTCGTTGAGGCGCGTCAAGCCGGCGTAGAGGGTGGTGGTCTTGCCCGAGCCCGTGGGGCCGGTCACCAGGATGATGCCGTGGGGTTTCTGGATGATGTCGCTGATGAGGTCGCGGGTGGCCGGGTTCATCCCCAGGTGCTCGAGGTCGAGACGGCCCGCCTGCTTGTCGAGGAGGCGCAGCACCACGCGCTCGCCATGGCCGGAGGGGATGGTGGAGACGCGCACGTCCACGGCGCGGCCGGCGATGCGGATGGAGATGCGGCCGTCCTGGGGGAGGCGCTTCTCGGCGATGTCGAGCCTGGCCATGACCTTGATGCGCGAGACCACGAGCGGCGCGACGCCGAGCTTGCGCTCCAGCACCACGCGCAGCACGCCGTCCACCCGGAAACGCACCACCAGGCGGTTCTCGAAGGGCTCGATGTGGATGTCGGAGCCGTTCTCCTTCACCGCCTCGGTGAGCAGCGCGTTGATGAGCCGGATGATGGGCGCGTCGTCCTCGCTCTCCACCAGGTCCTCGGGTTCGGGCAGCGCCTGGGCGATGCTGTCGAGGTCCAGGCTCCCGTCCAGGTCGTCCATCACCATGGCGCTGCCGGATTGGCCCTCGTAGGCCTGCTGCAGCAAGCTGTCGAACTCTTCGCGGCTCACTTCGCGCAGCTTGAGCGGCAGGCCGAGCGCCCGGCGCGCTTCCAGCAGCGCTTCGCCGCTCACGTCGTCGCGGTGCACGAGCCGCACGTGGTCACCCTCCATGGCCTCCACCAGCACGCCGTGCCGCTTGGCGAAGGAGAAGGGGATGCTCCGCGCCGCGGCCGGCGCGGCCTCAACCACCGGGGGGGTGCTGTTCGGGTCCATGGCTGCTGGCTGCAGGAGCCGCCGTGCGGTCGCTGGCGGCGACGGGGGGCTGGAGGGGGGCGGCGGCCGGCGTGACGCGGGTAGGGGTCGCCGGTGCAGGTGCCGGCGATACGGCAGCGGCCGGGACCGGCACCTTGGTCACGGCGGGAACCGCATGGGTGGCGGCCGCGGGCGGGACCGGCGTGGCCTTCACCGGCGCCGGCATGGAGACGGGAGCGGGGGCCCCGGTCTGCGGCTTCGCGGGCGGCGTCTGCTGATCGACCTTCTGCAGATCGTCCAGCAACGGACGCTGGTCGCCGGGCATGAGCTGCACGGAGCTGCGGTCCTTCAGCTGCAGGTCGCGGAAGTAGTTGTAGCGGTCATTGGTGTAGTACTGCGCGGTCTGGCTGTCGCGCAGGATGCTCGGCTGGATGAACACCATCAGGTTGCGCTTGGTGTTGCTGGTGCTGCGGTACTTGAACAGGTTGCCGATGAGCGGGATGCTGCCGAGCACCGGCACCTGCTGCTCGGACTCGGTGAGGCTGTTGTCGATGAGCCCGCCCAGCACCACGATCTCGCCGCTCTTGGCGAGGATGTTGGTGGTGATCTCGCGGTTGTCGGTCACCGGCTGGCCGCCGATGCTGGTGGCGGTGAGGTCGGAGACCGTCTGGTCGATCTTGAGCTGCACCGAGTCGCCCTCGTTGATCTGCGGCGTGATCTTGAGGGTGATGCCCACGTCCTCCCGGTCCACGGTCTGGAAGGGGTTGATGACCGCGCTGCCGGTGGAGGAGGCGCCGGTGGTGGCGCCGGTGTACTGGCCGGTGACGAAGGGCACCTTCTGGGTGACCTTGATGGTGGCTTCCTGGTTATCCAGGGTCACCACGCTCGGCGTGGACAGGATGTTGGTCTCGCCGTCGCCGGAGAGCGCCCGGATGAGGGCCGCGAAGCTGAAGCCGCCGCTGGAGATCTTGCCGAGACCCAGGGTCAGGCCCTGGGGCGGGGTGAAGCCGGTGGCGCTGGTGCCGCTGCCGCTGCTGTTGCTGGCGGCGATGGCGGACTCCGCCACGCCCGTGATGCTGGCGCCGGTGTTGCTGAAGTCGGTCAGACCGACGCCGCCGTTGTTGGCCGCATCCGCCACCCAGGTCACGCCGAGTTCGGCGGATTTGTCGGAGGTGAGCTCGGCCTCGATGGCTTGCACCAGCACCTGGGCACGGCGGATGTCGAGCTTGCCGATCACCTCCTGCATGGAGCGCATGGCCTTCGGCGGCGCGGTGATGACGAGCGAGTTGGTACGCTCATCCGGGATCACGGAGACGTCGCTGGTGGCGCCCCCGCCCGCGGCAGCGGTCTTGCCGCCCGCCTGCTTCTGCAGGTCGGTGATGTAGCCCTTGAGTTCGTCGGCGATGTCCTTGGCCTTGGCGTAGCTCAGGTACACCACCTGGGTGTTGCCGCTCTCCTGGGGCTGGTCCAGGTGGGCGATCAGGGCGCGGACCCGCAACCGCTCGCCCTTGTCACCGCTGATGAGCACGCTGTTAGTGCGTTCGTCGGCCACGAGCTTCATGGGCGAGCCGTTCTGGCCGCTGGCGTCCGCCTGCATGAGCGAGGTCAGCACCTGCACCATGTCGGCGGCCGGCGCGTTCTGCAGCGGGATGACCTCCACCTCGCTGTCGGTGGACTGGTCGATGCGCTGGATGATGTCGAGCAGGCGGGTGACGTTGCTGGCCCGGTCCGAGACGATGAGCACGTTGGACTGCGGGTAGGCGGCGAGCTGCGCCTCGGTGGACATGAGCGGGCGCAGCACCGGCACGAGCTGGGTCGCCGACACGTTGTTGATCTGGATGACCTCGGTGACCACCGCGTCGCCCGGCGTGCCGGAGTTGTACGGGTAGCCCGGCATCTGGCGCGCCTCGAGGGAAGGCACGATCTTGATCATGTCGCCGGCGGGCGCGGCGGCGAGCCCGTGCACCTCCAGCACCGACAGGAAAGTGGCGTACACCGCGTCGGCGTTGACCGGCTTCGCGGACACCACGGTGACGCGGCCCTGGACGCGCGGGTCGATGATGAAGTTCTTGTGGGTGATCTGGCCGATGGTGGCGGCCACTTCGCGGATGTCCGCATCCTTGAAGTTGAGGGTGATGCCGCCGGCGCCTGCTCCGGTGTCGGCGTGGGCGACGGCCAGCGACAGGGGCAGCAGCAGGCAGGCGAGCATGCCGGCAGCCGTGCGCGGGTTCGGGAACAGACGTAGGGATTTTACAAAATGCCTCACGCGCACACCTTATTATATATAGCGTCCATGACGCCACTCAGTCCTGCTGTGAATCCGGTTGCTGGCCCAGGCCCGAGGGGGGAGGCATCTGCAGCACCTGGGTCTGCTGCTGGCCGTTGCGCTCCAGGGTGATGCTGATCTGCTCCGAGGTCTTGATGCTCGAGAGGATGCGCATGCTCTGGGCGGGATCCGTGAGCGGGATGCCGTTCACCGCCGTCACCACGTCGCCGGGATGCAGGCCGAGCTCCCCGAACACCGGCGTGTTGCCGGCAGGATAGATGCGGTAGCCGGTGAGCTTGCCGCCCTGCTGCACGGGCATGGCACGGATCACGTCCATGAGCTTCTGCGGGTTCTGGCTGATGGCTTGGCGCAGCTCGCCCAGGTTCTCGGGCAGCGGCGAGGCGCCGGGCGGCAAGACACCCGGGCCCTGGAGCGGCGGCTGTTCCGTGGCCACTGCGACGCCGGTGTCGGTCTTGGGCAGGCGCAGGGCTTCGATCTGCCCGCCGCGGTCGAGCATCACCCGGTCGGGGAAGATGGCGCGGATCACCGCGCCGCCCGGGACCGTGGCGCCGATGGCGTAGGGCTCCTCGTCGCCGTTGGCCACGATGAGGGCGCGCGAATCGCCCGCCCGCTTGCCGGCCACGATGCCGTGCAGGGTCAGGGCCAGGGTGGTGTCTGGCGCATTGCCTGTGTTGCCGCCGGCGGCCGCCGTCCCGAAGAGGTGCTGGTCGGCGATCCCGCCGGCGTCGATGCGGTGCGCGCTCACGGCAGGGGCGGGAGCGGACAGCCCTTCGGCCGCCTTGGGGCGGGGCAGGAAGGACCAAGTGAGCGCGGCCAGCAGCCAGGCGATGAGCAGCGTCAACACCACGGCGGCGAGCGTCGGGCCCGAGTGTTGCAGGGCGCTCCCCCAGCGCCGCAGCATGGCTTCCATATCCGGTGTGCGTAGTGGCAAGGTCTGCATCTTCTAATAATCGAGGTGTCGCCGGCGGTGGATCGGTCCGGCCCCCGTCCCCGTCGGGAACCTATCCGAAGCATCATAACGGTGCCCCCCGTGACCCCTCAAGGGGCGAAACTCCCTAATCAGCCCGTTCAGATACACTAAAGCGACATAAAAACGTGTTACAGGGGCAGCATTTGAGCGCACGTCTCCTCACCAGGATCGCCATCAGCGCGGCCTTGTTCCTGTGTTTCGTCGTATATATCCACGGTGCGCTCCCCTTGAGGCTGGTGGACCAGCTGGAACGCTTCACCTATGACGCCCGGGTGCGGCTCACCATGCCGGGCACGGTGGACCCGCGCATCGCCATCGTGGACATCGACGACAAGACCCTGAAGGAGCAGGGCCAATGGCCCCTGCCGCGCGACAAGTTCGCGACGCTCATGGACCAGCTCTTCGACCACTACCATGTGAAGCTGGTGGCCTTCGACGTCTCCTTCCCGGAGGCGGACCGCAGCTTCGATCTCTCGCTCCTCGATCAGCTCTCGTCCGGTGCGCTCAAGAACGATCCGGCCTTCGTGAGCGAAGCCGGCAAGATCCGCCCGCAGATCGAGCGCGACAAGATCTTCGCCGCGAGCCTGCAACACCGCCCCGTGGTGCTGGGCTATGTTTTCTACTCCGCCACTGAGGCTCACGCCCAACCGGTGGGCCTCTTGCCGCCGCCGGCCATCCCTGGCGTGCACGGCCAGTATCCGCTCGTGGCTTTCCCCAAGGAGGTGGGTTACACCACCAACCT
>DASYZF010000266.1:0-1668 GCA_035946515.1 Gammaproteobacteria bacterium
GAGCCAGTCGCCGACTCCGGAATAAGCGCGGCCCAGGTCGTGGTACAACAGGGGTTCCGAGGGGAGGATCCGCAGGGCCTCCTGGAGCGTGGCGATGGCCTCGCCGTTACGGCCCCGGACGAGCTGGCACATCCCCAAGAGATGCAGGAAACCCGGCAGGCGTTCCTCACGCAGGGCGGTGAGGCAGCTCTGCTCGGTGGCGTCGATCTCCCCCCGCCTGAAGAGCTCCAGCGCCTCCTGGTGGCGGCGCTCGATGTCCATGTTCGCACTCATTTGAGATGTCTCAGTGTGAGAGGCTTTGTGAGAGGCTTTTCTTGGCGAGTTCCAGATGCGGGCCGACGCGGAAGGCCGCTTTGGTGGCTTCCTGGATGCGGCTGTCGCTGCCGATGAGGTAGGTGACCCGTTGCACGCCGAAGCCCAAGAGGCCATCGCAGCCATAGGCGTGGATCACGCGCCGCCCGGGGTCGGCGAGGAGGCTGAACCCCAGGTGGTAGCGCTCCCGGAAGCGGGTGTGGCTGCTGCTGTCCTGGGGACTGATGCCCAACAGGGTGACGCCGGCCCGGTCGAGCTCAGGTTCGAGTGCGCCGAAGGCGCAGGCTTCCTTGGTACATACCGGGGTGAAATCCGCCGGATAGAAATACAGCAGCACCGGCCCCTTGGCCAGGAGCTCGGCGAGGTGCACCTGACGGCCATCCTGGTCCGGCAGGGTGAAATCAGGGGCGCTGTCGCCGGCTTTCAACATGGTCAGGGCATCCTAAGTGCTGGGCCCGCCGCGGTGCCAGTGCATCCCGGCCGTACGGCAGGCCACTGTTATAATGACAGTTTCAGGGACCTGCGGCGAGTTCGCCGCGACCATTCTCTCCCCATCTCTAAGGGTCAGCAATGAAGATAACGGTGCATGGCAGCGGATACGTGGGCCTGGTGAGCGCCGCGTGCTTCGCCAACATGGGTAACGACGTGCTCTGCGTGGACGTGGACAAGGCGAGGGTGGCGCGCCTGAAGCAGGGCGAAGTGCCCATCGTGGAACCGGGGCTGGACCACCTGATGGCCGACGGCATCAAGAGCGGCCGCCTCAAGTTCACCGACGTGCCGGCGGAGGGCGTGAAGTTCGGCCTGCTGCAGTTCATCGCCGTGGGCACCCCACCGGACGAGGATGGTTCAGCGGACCTGCGCTACGTGCTGCAGGTGGCCAAGACCATCGGCGAGCACATGGACGGCGAGAAGATCGTGGTGGACAAGTCCACGGTGCCGGTGGGCACCGCGGACAAGGTGCACGATGCCATCGCCGCCGCCCAGAAGGCCCGCGGCACCCACCACCCTTATGAAGTGGTCTCCAACCCCGAGTTCCTGAAGGAAGGCAGCGCGGTGGAGGACTTCGCCCATCCGGACCGCATCGTGGTGGGGGCCTCCGGCACCCGCGGCGTCGAGGTGATGCGCACCCTGTACGCGCCCTTCACCCGCAACCACGAGCGCCTCATGATCATGTCGGTGCGGGACGCGGAGTTCACCAAGTACGCGGCCAACGCCATGCTGGCCACCCGCATCAGCATGATGAACGAGTTCGCCAACGTGGCCGAGCGATTGGGCGTGGACATCGAGCAGGTCCGCAAGGGCATCGGTTCCGACCCTCGCATCGGCTACCACTTCCTCTACGCCGGCGTGGGTTAC
>DASYZF010000267.1:0-2717 GCA_035946515.1 Gammaproteobacteria bacterium
CGGCGTGAAGGACGCCAGCGTCACGATGCCGATGGTGGTGTGCTTGCCGTTGATGCCCTGGCTATACACCGGGTTCACGTCGTAGTAGTCGGCGAAGTCCGTCACCGTCCACAGGCCCGGCTGGTCCGGGGTGTTGGGGGCGCCGGCGGCCGGCGTGAAGCTCTTGGAAGCCAGATGCTGCTTCAGGCCGTCCGGCAGCTTCTGGATGTGCGGACGATAGCGGGGGCGGTTATCCAGGCCGAGGACGCCCTGGACGCTGCCGGCGAGGGCCGCCGAGAACGTGGGGGCCACGTCGGGGGCATGGAAGCGGTAGCCCGCGGTGTCGCCGTGGGCCGCCACCGAGTAGCTGTGCAGGCTGACGCTGAAGGCCTTCTCGATGGCTGCCTGGCTGCCGCTCACGCTCAGCAGGCTGCTGCTCAGTTGGGTCACGCTGAGACCCTGGGACCGGAACTGCTGCTCGACGCTCGCCACGGTGGCGGCGGTCGGCGCGAAGCGGGACTGGAACTCGGCGGTGCTCAGGAAACGGTGATACTGGGGGCTGCCCTTGGTGTAGAGGGATTGCACCAGGCTCATCATCTCGTCGGGGTTGCGCAGCTTGAGCGCCACCGTCACCGTGAGGCTGGCACCCGCCGGGCTCGCCATATGGCCCAGGTCCACGGCCTTGGGGGTGTCCCGCGTCGGGAACGCCGTACCGGCGAGTGCCGCGGGTGCAATGCACAACGAGGCCAAGGCGAGCGCCAGGGCCTGCTTACGTAACGTGAGCATATGTAAATCCTCTTTTGTTTGTACCCAATAACCCCGACTGCCCTACCTGTGAAGGTATTCCCATCGGGCAGCCGCGTCAGGATTTACTCCCCCGGCGGTGAGACTGTCAAGCCGCAGGGCTTTCAGCGCGCACCTGCACTGATGCGCACGCGCCAGGTCCCCTACTCTGCGCTTTCCACTTGGAACGCGGGTGCCGCGAGGCCCAGTTCCTCGAGCCGTTCCATGATCTTCTGGCAGAGTTCGCGGGTGCCCTCCGCGCGGATGGCGGAGATGCGGAACACCGGCCCCTTCCACTTGAGCCCCTTGAGGATGGCCTGGCAACGGGCTTCCCGCTCGTCCTCCGGCAGCAAGTCGAGCTTGTTCAGCACCAGCCAGCGTTCCCGCTCGGCGAGCTCGGGGCTGAACTTCTTGAGCTCCGCCACGATGGATCTCGCGTCCTTCACCGGGTCGCCGCTGCCCTCGTAGGGCGCCACGTCCACGAGGTGCAGCAAGAGGCGCGTGCGCTGCAGGTGCTTGAGGAAGCGGATGCCGAGGCCCGCCCCCTCCGCCGCCCCCTCGATGAGGCCGGGGATGTCCGCCATCACGAAGCTGCGGTGCTGGCCCACGGACACGACGCCCAGGTTCGGATGCAGGGTGGTGAAGGGGTAGTCCGCCACCTTCGGCCGCGCGCCGGAGACGGCGCGGATGAGCGTCGACTTGCCGGCGTTGGGGAGCCCCAAGAGCCCCACGTCCGCCAGCACCTTGAGCTCGAGCTTCAGGGTGCGCCGCTCGCCGGGGGAACCGGGGCTGGATTGGCGCGGCGCCCGGTTCACGCTGCTCTTGAAGCGCGCGTTGCCGAGCCCGTGGAAACCGCCCTGCACCACCTTGACCCGTTCGCCGGATTTCACCAGGTCCGCCAGCAGTTCCTGGGTGTCGGAGTCGTAGACCAGGGTGCCTACCGGCACCGGCACCACCCTGTCCTCGCCGCCGCGCCCGGTCATGTCCCGGCTCTGGCCCTTCTCGCCGTGCTGGGCCTCGTAGGTGCGGGTGTTGCGGAAGTCGGCGAGGGTGTTGAGGCCCGGGGTCGCCTCCAGGAAGATGCTGCCCCCGTCGCCGCCGTCGCCGCCGTCGGGCCCGCCCATGGGGATGAACTTCTCGCGCCGGAAGCTCACGACGCCGTTGCCACCGTTGCCGGCGATCACCTTGATGATGGCTTCGTCTACGAATTTCATGGCTCTAGCTTACGCCCCTGCCAAAAGAAAAAAGCCCCGGAGACCGGGGCTTTCCTCGTGGAGACTGGTCGCTCCAGGCTTACTTCGCGGTCACCACGTTCACGTAGCGGCGCACCGGCTTGCCCTTCTCCTGGAACTGCACCTGGCCGTCGGCCTTGGCGAACAGGGTGTGGTCGCGGCCCATGCCCACGTTCTCGCCGGCCCGGTACTCGGTGCCGCGCTGACGGATGATGATGTTGCCCGCCACCACCGCCTCGCCGCCGTAGGCCTTCACGCCCAGGCGTTTCGATTCGGAGTCGCGGCCGTTGCGGGTGCTGCCGCCTGCTTTTTTGTGTGCCATGGTCCTCTAGTCCTTATATCTTTAAGAGATTCAGCCGGAGATCCCGGTGATCTCGACTTCGGTGAAATGCTGGCGGTGGCCGGCGCGGCGGCGGTAGTTCTTGCGGCGGCGCAGCTTGAAGGTCACCACGCGGTCGTGGCGGCCGTTGGTCTTCACCTTGCCGGTGACCTTGCCGCCGGCCACGAACGGGGCGCCCAGTACGGGCTTCTCGCCGTCCTTGCCGACCATCAACACGCGGTCGAATTCCACGTTGGCGCCGGCTTCGGCCTCAAGCAGCTCGACCTTGATCACGTCGCCCTGGGCAACGCGGTACTGCTTGCCGCCCGTCTCGATCACAGCGTACATGGGATTCTCCAAAAACCTGTAAAAACAACGTCAAAGGGCGCGCATTTTAAGGGCTC
>DASYZF010000268.1:0-3594 GCA_035946515.1 Gammaproteobacteria bacterium
GCCCGGCACCAGAGGCTCAGCGTGTATCATGAGGGTTCCCGGGACCGCAGGACCTGAACAAGAAGCCATGACCGCCGATCCGGCCGCCCTCATCCGCCTGGCCCGGGAGGTGCTGGACACCGAGGCCAGCGCCATCACCGCACTCAAGGAGCGCCTCGACGGCTCCTTCACCGAAGCCTGCCGCCTGATGCTCGCCTGCCGCGGCCGCGTGGTGGTCACCGGCATGGGCAAGAGCGGACACGTGGCCAACAAGATCGCCGCCACCCTGGCTTCCACCGGCACCCCGGCTTTCTTCGTGCACCCCGGCGAGGCGAGCCACGGCGATCTCGGCATGATCACCGGCGAAGACCTGGTGCTCGCCCTCTCCAACTCCGGGGAGACGAGCGAACTCGTCACCATCCTGCCGCTCATCAAGCGCCTCGGCGTCAAGCTCATCGCCCTCACCGGCAAGCCCGATTCGACCCTGGCCAAGACCGCCGACGTGCACATCGACGTGAGCGTGGCCCGGGAGGCCTGCCCCCTGAACCTCGCGCCCACCGCCAGCACCACGGCAGCACTCGCCATGGGCGATGCGCTCGCGGTGGCGCTGCTGGAAGCCCGCGGCTTCACCGAAGAAGACTTCGCCCGCTCCCACCCGGGCGGGAGCCTCGGCCGGCGCCTGCTGCTCAGGGTCGAGGACATCATGCATACCGGCGCCACGATTCCGCAGGTCAGCCTCGGCACGCCCTTGAGCCAGGCGCTCATGGAGATGACCAAGAAAGGCCTGGGCATGACCGCCGTCGTCGACAGCCAGGGCCGGGTCGCCGGCATCTTCACCGACGGCGACCTGCGCCGCACCCTGGACAAGCGCGTGGACGTGCATAAAGCCGGCATCGACGAGGTGATGACGAAGCACTGCACCACGGTGACGGCCGAGACCCTCGCCGGCGAAGCCCTGCACCTCATGGAGAGCCGGAAGTTCAACGGCCTGCTGGTGGTGGACGAGGACCGGACCCTCGTGGGTGCGCTGAACATGCACGACCTCCTCCGCGCCGGTATCGTCTAGATGAATGCGAAGGAAAGGGCGGCGCAGGTGCGTCTCGTGGTCTTCGACGTGGACGGCGTGTTCACCGACGGCCGCCTCTATTACGGCTCCGCCGGCGAGGAACTCAAGGTGTTCCATGTGCACGACGGCCAGGGTGTGAAACGCCTGCTGCGTCATGGCGTGGCGGCTGCGGTGATCTCGGGCCGCGAATCGGCCGCGGTCGCCAGGCGGATGCAGGACTTGGGGATCGCCCACGTGTTCCAGGGCGATGAGGACAAGCTCCCCATCTACGAACGGCTGCTGAAGCAGCTCGGCCTGCGCGCCGAGGAGACCGCCTGCGTCGGCGACGACCTGCCCGACCTGCCGCTCCTGGAGCGTGCCGGCCTGGCCGTAGCCGTGGCCAATGCCCAGATGCCGGTACGCGCCAAGGCCCATTACGTGACCGGAGCCACGGGCGGCATGGGGGCGGTGCGCGAGGTCTGCGACCTGATCCTCTCAGCCCAGACGAAACCGGGATGACGCTGCGTTTCTTCGCCCTGCTCGGGATGCTGGCGGTGATCGCGGCCGGCACCCTGTGGCTGCTGCGCCAGACGGCGCTGCAGAGCGTGCTCGGGGAGCGGCCCAAGACCCACGTGCCGGATTACTATTTCAACGACGCCACCGTCACC
The DNA here is from genome assembly GCA_035946515.1 of Gammaproteobacteria bacterium. Lineage (GTDB taxonomy): Bacteria > Pseudomonadota > Gammaproteobacteria > Natronospirales > REEB76 > DASUBN01. Next base: position 1,693 of record DASYZF010000268.1, read on the forward strand.
AGCCTGGACCTCAAGGGCAAGCCCGCCTCGGAGCTCTCCGCGCCGCGCATGGTGCACCACCCGGACGACGACAGCATCGAGGTCTTCGACCCGAGGATGCGCTACTTCGCCGCCGGCGACCCGCCCTGGTTCGCCCAGGCGGACCACGCCCTGGAACCGAGTGGTGGCAAACTGGTCTACCTGGACGGCCACGTGGAGATGCGCCGTCCCGACGCCAACGGCGGCCCGCCGCTCATCATCGATACCGAACACATGACCGTGGATCTCGACACCAATATCGCGAGCACCGATGACCCGGTGCAGATGACCAAGGGCGTGAGCCGCATGACCGGCGTGGGCATGGACGCCTACATGCAGGACAACCGCATGGTGCTGCGCACCCTCGTGAGGGGCTTCTATGTCCCGCGCCACTGAGCTCAAGCTCGTGCTCGTGCTCTGCGGATCCCTGGCCGCGGCCGGCGCCTGGGCGCTCAAGAGCGACAAGAGCCAACCCATCAACATCCAGGCCGACCACGGCGATTTCCGCGCCGACCCCAAGAACAACAGCAACGGCACCGGCATCTACACCGGGCACGTGGTCATCACCCAGGGCAGCATCAAGCTGACGGCGGACAAGGCCATCCTGCACGTGGTGAACAACGAGCTCGACACCGCCGACGTCACGGGCTCCCCCGCCACCTTCGAGCAGACGCCGGACAACGGCGAGCCCATGCATGGCCGGGCGCTGGAGATCACCTACGACGCCTCCAAGAACCAGATCGACCTCATCACCGACGCCCAGCTCACCCAGGCCGTGAACCAGGTGAACGGCCAGGTCACCCGCGTAGCCGCGACTGCTGCACAGGTGCCGGCGCCCGGCGCCGTGAGCAACGGACCGGCGCCTTTCGTGGCCCAGGGCGAGCGCCTGCTCACGGCCGACCATATCCGCTACAACACCGAGACCCAACGCATGGTGGCCACGGGCGGCAAGGACGATGGCCGCATACACATCACCTTCCCGCCGAAGCAGATCCCGGGTGAGACGCAGGATGCGAGCTTGCAGCGGCAACTGGATTTCCTGAACCGCACGGCTGCGCCGACGTCCGCGACCCATGCCGCCGCCGGCCGCACGGCCGCGCCCGCCGCTTCCACCCATCCCGGAGCCTGAAGCTTGAGCAGCCTCGTCGCCGAGAACCTGAAGAAGCGCTACCGCCGCCGCGAGGTGGTGCGGGACGTCTCCATGAGCGTCAACCGGGGCGAGGTGGTGGGCCTGCTCGGCCCCAACGGCGCCGGCAAGACCACTTCCTTCTACATGATCGTCGGCCTCGTCCCGGCGGATGGCGGCAAGATCGCCTTGAACGGCCAGGATCTCACCAGGCTGCCGGTGCACTCGCGTGCACGACTCGGACTGGGCTACCTGCCCCAGGAAGCCTCGGTGTTCCGCAAGCTCACGGTGGAGGACAACATCCTCGCCATCCTGGAGACGCGCGCGGAACTCACCCGCGCCGGGCGCCAGAAGCGGCTGGAGGAACTGCTGGAGGAACTGCACATCCGCCACATCCGTGACGGCCTCGGCATCTCGCTGTCGGGCGGCGAGCGTCGCCGCGTCGAGATCGCGCGTGCCTTGGCGGCCGACCCCGTGTTCATGCTGCTGGACGAACCGTTCGCGGGCGTGGACCCGATCTCGGTGATCGACATCCAACGCATCATCGAACACCTGAAGTCACGCAACATCGGCGTGCTGGTGACGGATCACAACGTGCGGGAGACTCTGGGGATCTGCAGCCGGGCCTACATCATCAACGCCGGCCAGGTGATAGCGGAAGGCACTCCCGACAGCATCCTCGCCAACCAGGAGGTGCGTCAAGTCTACCTGGGCGAGAATTTTCGGCTATAACTTAGTCATGGTCCGTCCACGTCTTT
>DASYZF010000269.1:0-2375 GCA_035946515.1 Gammaproteobacteria bacterium
AGATCGGTTGGCGTAACAGTTATATGTTGATGGCGGTCTTGATGGTGCTTGCCACGGTGCCCACGGTGTTCGGTCCCGAGCCCGAGCGCCAGGCGGAATTGCCGCGCTCCCTCAGGGACGCGGTGCTGCTGCCGCTGCGGGAACTCGCCACGCGTCCCGCCGCCACCGGCCTGCTGGCCGTGGTGTTGCTCTACAAGTTCGGCAACTGGTTCTCGGGTCCGCTCACCGGCGTGTTCCTGGTGGCGGGGCTGCATTTCACGCCCGCTGACGTGGGCGTGGTGAACAAGGGCCTCGGCATCGTGGCCACCATCATCGGCGTGTTCCTGGGTGGCGCGCTCATGCCGCGGCTCGGGCTGTTCCGCTCGCTGCTCGCCTTCGGCATCCTGCAGGCCGCCTCTACCCTGGCCTTCATGCTGTTGGCGCTGGTGGGTCACCACTACGGGATGATGGTGCTGGCGGTGGGTATCGAGAACGTCGCCTGGGGCATGGGCACCGCCGCGTTCGTGGCCTATCTCATGGCGCTCTGCGATCACCGCTACACCGCCTTCCAGTTCGCGCTGCTCTCGGCCTTCGACTCCTTCTCGCGGGTGTTCCTGGGGCCGCTCTCCGGTTATTTCGTGGAACACGCGGGGTGGGCGATGCTGTTCCTGGCGAGCGCACTCCTGGCGCTGCCGGGGCTGATGCTGATCCTCGCCTTGCAGCGGCGCATCGAGTCCCTGGAGCGCGTCGCGGCCCCGTGAGGCTTCAGTGGAGCTTCTGCGCGGGCCGGTCGGAACGGCCGGGGATGGCGACGGGCGAAGCGTGATGCAGGATCATGCGCCAGCCGTCTTGGGTCAGCTGGTAGATGTTGGTGGCCACCGCCGGCGGGCGCTCGCCGCTCTCGCCCGGCACGGCGATGAACTCATGCAGCACGTGGATGGAGAGTAGCGCGTCCTGGGTGCGGGTCACGTCCGCGAGCCTGAAGCGCAGCCCGCCGCTGTTGCGGAACACTTCCTGCCAGCTGGCGCGCACCGCCCCCCGGCCGGTGATGCGCGGGCCCACCGGGTGGATGCAGGTGACGGCCTCGCTGTCCAACCACACCTCCATCATGGCGTCGAGGTCGGTGTTGGCGAAGGCGGTGTAAAATGCCGCTTCGGCTTCGTCGGGCGTGGGGAACATGGCTGCGTCCGCTGCAGGGTGGATGCCGACGATAGAAGAAAGCCGTGCCCCTGCCAAGTGTGCGCCGTACCCGAGACCCTAAGGACCCCATGCCCGAACCCGCCCGCCACGTCGTCTGCCGCCTCGCGGAGCTGCCCGACCCAGGCGCGCGCGGGTTCTCCCTGCCGGGCGCGGAGTTCCCGGATGAATACTTCCTGGTGCACTGGTACGGCAAGGTCTACGCCTACCGCAACGTCTGCCCCCACGCCGGACGCTTCCTCAACTGGAAGCCCGACGCCTTCCTGACCCGCGACCAGACGCTCATCATGTGCTCCGGCCACGGTGCGCTGTTCGCGCCGGACACGGGCTTGTGCGTGGCCGGCGCCTGCCAGGGGCGCTCGCTCGAGACCCTGCCGGCGGGAGTGGAGGACGACGAAGTGGTGGTGTACGCGCCCGCCGCCACCTGAAGGCCGGGATAGATGCCAGGGATGGATGGAAACCTGATCTCAGATCGCTAGAGATCCAGGTTGTCGAGAGGGTTCGCCGCATGCGGCGAACGACCCGCCAGGGAAGGCGGGGCAGGGGCGACGCCAGGGACGGATAGAAACCTGATTGCTCAGGTCACTAGAGATCCAGGTTGTCGAGAGGGTTCGCCCAGAGGCTGCGGTCGTTGTCGTCCAGGTCCACGCCGTAATCTTCCCGTTCCACGTCCAGGGAGCCGGACCAGTCCTCCGGCGGATCGGCGGGTTTGGGTCTCATCTCTTCCCAGGTGTCGGCTTCCAGTTCCTCCACCGTGCCGTCGAAGTATTGCACTTCCACGGTGCCGTCGTCGTGGTCCACGGCCACCACCTCGAAGAGCACACCTTGCGCATCCGCGTACCATTGGCCGATGGCCGGCGGTATCGCGGGTTCCTGTTCCAGCGCGCTTTCCATGACAGTGGGCCCCCGCTCGTCGGGTTGCTACCATGATGCTCAGGTGCAAGCCCGGCGGGCGGCTGCTCTTGTTGTTAGGCGGGGGACTCCCGTGTTCTTATTGTCGCGGCCGCAGTCAGGACTGCAGTTGAGTATTGTTATAGAACCAGATCGGGCGCAGTGCAAGCGGGAAATGACCTAATGCGGGTTCCACGCTGAGGTCGGGTCCACAAAGCCTGCGTAGCCCGGTGTAAACCTTCGTGTTTCAGGGCCGTGACCATGCTGGAAAAGATGCTCAACATGTTCATCGTGCTGCTGGTGGTCGT
>DASYZF010000270.1:0-2793 GCA_035946515.1 Gammaproteobacteria bacterium
TCTCCCACTGCAGAGACTGCGCCTCGGCCGCTTCCGCCAGCCGCATGAAGAGTCTCTTGAGCTCGTCGGCGGGCTCGCAGTCGGCCAGCACCCTGTACAGGTAGGACGACTGCTTCTCCTCGCGCCAGCTCTCCAGTTCGCTCTCGGTGCTCATCGCTGCTTCCCCTGGTTGCTGACCCCGTGGGGCACGTGCCCCGTCGCCACGTAACCCGCCGCCGTCTCCACGTGGCCTTTCTGGTCGTCGAAGAAGATGTCGGCACCGAAGGTCTTGAGGAACTGCCCCTTGGGCAGGCCGCCCAGGAACAGGGCTTCGTCGATGCGGATGTTCCAGGCCCTGAGTGTGCGGATCACCCGCTCGTGGGCCGGGGCGGAGCGCGCCGTCACGAGGGCGGTGCGGATCGGCGCCCGCTCCGGGGGATAGTCCGCCTGGATGCGATGCAGGGCGGCGAGGAAGTTCTTGAAGGGCCCGCCGCTCAAGGGGGTGCGCGCCTGGGCGCGCTCGCTGGCGGCGAAGGCAGCCAGCCCCCGTTCCTGGTAGACCCGTTCCGCTTCGTCGGAGAACAGCACCGCGTCGCCGTCGAAGGCGATGCGCAGCTCACCCGCGTCGTTCTGCGTAACCTGGGAAGGCACGATGGCAGCGGCCGCGTGGCCCGCGTCCAGGGCCTGCACCACGTCGGCGGGTTCCGCGGACAGGAACAGGTTGGCGCTGAAGGGTTCCACGTAGCGCCAAGGGGAGGCGCCGTTGGTGAAGGCGGCGCGGCTGATGTCGAGGCCATGGTGCTGGATGGAGTTGAAGATGCGCAGCCCCGTGTCGGCGCTGTTGTGGGAGAGCAGGATCACTTCCACCCGCTTCGGCCCGCCGCTTGGGTTGAGCCGGAGGAGCTTCTGCACCATGCCGAAGGCCACGCCCCGCTCCAGCACCTTGTCCTCGTGCTCGATCTGGTAGCGGGCATAGGCTTCGAGCCCCCGCTCTACGAAGACCCGATGACTCTCCTCCAGGTCGAACAGGGCGCGGGAGGAGATGGCAACGATCAGGCAGTTCTCGAGGCTCTCAGCCATCGACGGGTTCCCATTCCAGGAAACGCTGCAAGAGGGGGAAGTACAGCGCCACTTTAACACGCGCCGCTCCCAGCCCCCGCATCAAGAATGCGTATCGTTCCAGTTGCGGCGCGTAGCGCAGCCGTTCCCGCTCGAGGAAAGCGTCCAGGTCGGTGCCGGAGTGGCGGCTGGTCTTGTAGTCCACGACCCAGCGCATACCGTCTTCGTCCACGAAGGTGCGATCGACGATGCCGGTGTCGAGCCGGCCGTCATCCAGCACGCTCAGGGCATATTCGCTGCGCGCCTCCGGGTGCGCCGTGAGCAGCCAGCGGCCGCGCTCGTCGGCGAGCGCGTTCTGCACCGCCTGGCTCACGTCCCGTACCGCGCCTTCCAGCTCCTCCTCACGCACGCCGGCCTGGACGAGGAGCTGGCGCACCGTGGGTAGGGCGCGCTTCAAGCGTGCTCCGTCCCACTCTCCCACGCCCTCGTCGGCGATGCGCTGCAGCATGCGGTGCACCACCGTACCCACGTGCCGCAGGGTCTCACCCACCCATTCGAACTCCGGCACCTCCTCCGCGCCGAGCACCGTGCTGCCCGCCCAGCGCACGGGCGCCCCCGGCTCCGGGACGTCCCAGTCCTGTCTCAGACGCGTGAGTCCCGCCGGCTTACGCGTTCGAGTCACTGCCGCCTCATGCACGGCAGCGGCGTCCAAGGCTTGCTCGAACTCTTCGCGCAGCGTGGGCCACAGGAGCTCCAGCAGGGAACCGGGGCGCGGGTCCGACACTTCGCGGCCGCCTTCCTGTTCCTTCACCGTCACGGCCCCCAGGAGATGCAGCTGCTCCCGCGCCCGGGTCACGGCCACATATAAGAGTCGCGCCTTCTCCAGCCATGCCTGTTCCTTGCGCAGCAGACGCACCCAGGCATAGAGCGGATCGCGGCGGTCCTGGCCCGGTGCATCCAAGGGCGCCAGCAGGATGTCCGCCTCCCGCTCCACCCGGGGTCGCTCCAGCCATACCAGGAGATCCTGATCATCGCCGCGGGTAGGTGCGGCGAGGCCAGGCAGGATCACCACGTCGAACTCCAGGCCCTTGGCCTTGTGGATGGTCATGAGCTGCAGGCCCTCGTCCGCTTCCGGGTCCAGGCGCGCGAACAAGAGCGCCAGGCGCTGCTCCAAGTCCGATGCACTCAGGAGCATTCCGCCCTCGTCCAGCTCTTCCAGCAACTCGAGATAGGCTTCTGCATCCGCGAGCCCCTCGGCGCCCAAGAGCGCCGCCGGCCCGCCCAGGGCAAACCAAGCGTGCTCCACCTGTTCCCGCAGGCTGCCGCGGGCCCGGTCCGCGAGCGCCTCGAGTAGCACGTCCCGCGTACGGGCGAACCGCGGGTGGGCCTTCGCCAATGCATCTGCCCCCTTGAGGCGCGAAGGGATGGCAACGTCCAGGTCGCCGTCGGCCAGCTCGTGCAGCTCCGCGAGGCTCAGCGCACACCAGGGCGCGCGCAGCACTGCGAACCAGGCGGTGCGATCGGCGGGATGGGCCAGGGCACGGGTGAGCGCCAGGAGATCTTGCACCACCGGCTGCCTGCCCAGGTTCTCCACTTCCACCGCCCGGAAATGCACGCCCTGGCGACGCAAGCCACGCACGATGCCCGCCAAGTGGTTCTTCGCCCGCGCCAGGATGGCGACGCTGGCGTGTTTGCTGTGGGCCGCGGCGACGATCTCCAGTACCCGCACGGCTTCCGCTTCGCGCCAGACCCCGT
>DASYZF010000271.1:0-5818 GCA_035946515.1 Gammaproteobacteria bacterium
AGGCCGCGCAGCTCATCATGACGGCGCGCGCCCCCTGGTTCGCGGCGGAACAGGCTCAAGAGAAGTAAGAACTAGAGCACCGAGGAGCTTAGCTCATGGCGCAAGTCACGGTAAGACAACTGGCGGAAGTGGTCGGCACTCCCGTGGACCGTCTGCTCGCGCAGCTGGCCGAGGCCGGCATCCAGGTCGGCGATCCGGACGCCGCCATCAGCGACGACCAGAAGATGCAGCTGCTCACGCACCTGCGCCAGAGCCACGGCGAGAGCCCCTCGGCGGAGCCGCGCAAGATCACCCTGAAGCGCCGCAGCGTCTCGGAGATCAAGCTCACCGGCAACCAGGGCCGCGCCAAGACCGTGAGCGTGGAGGTGCGCCAGAAACGTACCTACGTGAAACGCAGCGCGGTGATGGAAGAGGAGGCCAAGCGCCGCGCCGAAGAGGATGCCGTCCGCCAGGTCGAGCTCGACAAGCTGCGTGCCGAAGAGGCCGTGCGCGAGGCCGCGCGGGCCGAGAAACAGGCCGCCGAGGACGCCAAGCGCCAGGCCGAGGAGCAGGAGCGCAAGGCGCGCCAGGAAGAGGAGAGCAAGCGCAAGCAGGAGGCCGAGAGCCACGCCCGTGCCGAGGCCGAACGCCGCCGTGCCGAGGCCGACGCCCGCCGCGAGGCGGACGAGGAAGACCGCCGCATGCGCGCCGCGCTGCCCAAGGGCAAGCCGGGTGCTCCCGCCGTCGCTGCCCCGGCGCCGGTCGACGACAAGCAGGGCACCCGCTACGGCCGCGCCGAGCTCCACGTCGCCCACGAGATGTCGAGCAAGCGCCGCAAGAAGCCCGGCAAGTCCAGGACCGCGGTCAGCGTGCAGCTCGAGTCCAAGCACGGCTTCGAGAAGCCGGTGGCGCCGCAGGTGCGCGAGGTCCCCATCCCCGAGACCATCACCGTGGGCGAGCTCGCCTCGCGCATGGCCGTGAAGGCCAACGAAGTCATCAAGGTGATGATGGGCATGGGCGCCATGGCCACCATCAACCAGCTCATCGACCAGGAGACCGCCGCCATCGTGGTGGACGAGATGGGCCACAAGGCCAAGCTGCTCAAGGAGAGCGATCTCGAGGACCAGGTCGTCAACGTCAAGCAGGAGGGCGAGGAGGTCACGCGCGCTCCGGTGGTCACCGTCATGGGCCACGTCGACCACGGCAAGACCTCGCTGCTCGATTACATCCGCAAGACCCGTGTCGCGGCCCGCGAGGCCGGCGGCATCACCCAGCACATCGGCGCCTACCACGTGCAGACCCCGAAGGGCGCCATCACCTTCCTCGACACCCCCGGCCACGCGGCCTTCACCGCCATGCGCGCCCGCGGCGCCAAGGTGACGGACATCGTGGTGCTGGTGGTCGCGGCCGACGACGGTGTCATGCCGCAGACGGTGGAGGCCATCAACCACGCCCGCGCCGCCGAGGTGCCGATCGTGGTGGCCATCACCAAGAGCGACAAGCCCGAGGCCGACTTCGACCGGGTGCGCAACGACCTGTCGAAGCACCAGATCATCCCCGAGGAGTGGGGCGGCGAGAACATCTTCGTGCAGGTGTCGGCCAAGACCGGCGCCGGCGTGGACGCGCTGCTGGACTCCATCGTCGTGCAGGCCGAGGTCATGGAGCTCAAGGCCGTGGCCGATGGCCCGGCCACCGGCTTCGTGCTGGAGTCGAGCCTCGAGAAGGGCCGCGGCGTCGTGGCCACGGTGCTGGTGCAGAAGGGCAAGCTCAAGACCGGTGAGATCCTGCTCGCGGGCCCGGAGTTCGGCCGCGTGCGCGCCATGTTCGACGAGGCCGGCGAGCGCATCGAAGAGGCCGGCCCCTCCATGCCGGCGCTGGTGCTGGGTCTGTCCGGCACGCCCAACGCGGGCGACGAGGCCGTGGTGGTGCCCGACGAGCGCAAGGCCCGCGAGGTCGCGCTCTACCGCCAGGGCAAGTTCCGCGACGTGAAGCTGGCGCGCGCCCAGGGCGCCAAGCTCGAGGACGTGTTCCAGCAGCTGGCGGAAGGGCAGAAGTCCCTGACCCTGCTCATCAAGTCCGACGTGCAGGGCAGCGCCGAGGCGCTGCGCGATGCGCTCTCGCAGCTCTCCACCGACGAGATCAAGGTCAAGGTGGTGGCGAGCAGCGTGGGTGGCATCACCGAGTCCGATGTGAACCTGGCCACCGCTTCCAAGGCGGTGATCATCGGTTTCAACGTGCGTGCCGACGCCGGCGCCCGCCGCCTGGCGGCCGAGGCCGGCCTGGACATGCGCTATTACAGCGTGATCTACGAGGCCATCGACGATGTCAAGAAAGCCATGGGCGGCATGCTCTCGCCGGAGCTGCGCGAGCAGATCGTGGGCCTCGCCGAGGTGCGCGACGTGTTCCGTTCCTCCAAGATCGGCGCCATCGCCGGTTGCCTGGTGGTGGAAGGCTACGTCAAGCGCAACAACCCGATCCGCGTGCTGCGCAACGATGTGGTGATCTTCCAGGGAGCGCTCGAGTCCCTGCGTCGCTTCAAGGACGACGTCAACGAGGTCCGTGCCGGCACCGAGTGCGGCATCGGCGTGAAGGACTACAATGACGTGCAGCCGGGCGACAAGATCGAATGCTACGAGCGCGTGGAAGTGGCGCGCACGCTGTAACATGCCGCGCGAGTACCAACGTTCCACCCGCGTCGCCGAGCAGCTGCAGCGCGAACTGGCCGGGCTCGTCGGCAAGGCCTTGCAGGATCCGCGCGCCGGCCTCGTGACCGTGACGAGCGTGGAGCTCTCCAAGGACCTGGCCTATGCCAAGGTCTTCGTCTCCACCATCGGCGGCAGCCTCAGCCAGCAGGAGCTCATCTCCGCCCTGCAGCACGCCTCCGGCTACATCCGCCACGAGGTGGGGCATGCCATGCGGCTGCGCATCATCCCGGAGCTGCGTTTCCGCTACGACGAGACCCTGGAGCGGGCCGCCCGCCTCGAGGACCTGATCGCCCGCGCCAACGCCCCCTCCAAGGACGGGAAAGACGGATCGTGAACGCCGCCCATGAAGCGCGTCCGGCACGCGCCCCGCGGCGCGACGTGCACGGGGTGCTGCTCCTGGACAAGCCCATCGGGCTCACCTCCAACGATGCCCTGCAGAAGGTGAAGTGGCTCTTCGCCGCCAAGAAGGCCGGCCATACCGGGAGCCTCGATCCCCTGGCGAGCGGCCTCCTGCCCTTGTGCTTCGGCGAGGCCACCAAGGTCTCGGGTTTCCTGCTGGACGCGGACAAGTACTACGCCGTCACCTGCAAGCTCGGCACCCGCACCTCCACCGCCGACGCGGAGGGGGAGGTGGTGGAGGAGAAGCCCGTGCCGGCCCTGGACAGGGCTACGGTCGAACGCGCCCTGGAGGGTTTCCTGGGCGAAATCCAGCAGGTGCCGCCCATGTATTCGGCCTTGCGCCATAAGGGCCAGCGGCTCTACGACCTGGCCCGGGAAGGCATCGAGGTGCATCGGGAGCCCCGGCCGGTCACCCTCTACGAATTCCTGCTGAAGTCCCAGGGCCCCGACACCCTGAGCCTGGAAGTGCGCTGCTCCAAAGGCACCTACATCCGCACCCTGGTGGAGGACCTGGCGGCGGCCCTCGGCACCTGCGCCCATGTGACAGTCTTGCGACGCCTGGCTGTGGGCCCCTTCGGCCGCGAAGTCCCCATGCACCGCCTGGCCGAGCTCATGGCCCTGGCGGAACAGGGCCAGCAAGCCCTGGACCGGCTGCTCCTGCCGGTGGACAGCGCCGTGGCCCATTGGCCCAAGGCAGAGCTTGCCGGCGACGCCGCCTGGTATTTCGCCAAGGGCCAGCCGGTGTTCATCCCCGGTGCGCCGACCCGTGGGCGCCTCAGGGTCTACGCGGCCCGGCGTTTCCTGGGGGTGGGGGAGATCATCAGCGACGGGCGGCTCGCCCCCAAGCGGCTCATGAACCTGCCCGGCCCCGAGCCCGAAACCCCGGTTTCACCCTGATTTCATTGGAGTTTTGCTTGTCCGGATGGAGTCGCCCGGCTACAATAGGCGGCTGAACCCAAGGTTAAACAATCAAGTCTGGAGTCTCCCTCAATGGTTTTCACGGCCGAGAAGAAACAGGAAATCATCGCCACCTATCGCCGCGATGCGAAGGACACCGGTTCCCCCGAAGTGCAGGTCGCGCTGCTCACCGCCCGTATCGACGGTCTGGGTGGCCACTTCGAAAGTCACCAACAGGATCACCACTCCCGTCGTGGGCTGCTCAAGATGGTGAACCAGCGCCGCCAGCTGCTGGATTACCTCAAGAAGGCCGATCAGAAGCGCTACGAGACGCTCATCGAGCGCCTCGGCCTGCGCCGCTGATCCGCCCCTAGACCCGAAGCAGCCGAAACAACACGAGGGGATAACCCGTGAGCGTATTCCGCAAGAGTTTTCAGTACGGAGAGCACACCGTCACCATGGAAGCAGGTGAGATCGCCCGCCAGGCCGATGGCGCGGTGATGGTCACCATGAACGACACCGTGGTGCTGGTCACCGCGGTGGGTTCCGCCAAGGCCGTACCGGGCCGCGACTTCTTCCCGCTGACCGTGAACTATCAAGAGAAGACCTACGCCGCGGGCAAGATCCCCGGCGGCTTCTTCAAGCGCGAAGGCCGTCCCAACGAGAACGAGACCCTGGTCTCCCGCCTCATCGACCGCCCGCTGCGTCCGCTGTTCCCCAAGGGCTTCGTCAACGAAGTCCAGGTGGTCGCCACCGTGATGTCCAACAATCCGGAAGTGAACGCGGACATCCCGTCTCTGATCGGCGCCTCCGCGGCGCTGGCCATCTCCGGCCTGCCCTTCGCCGGCCCCATCGGTGCCGCGCGCGTGGGTTACATCGGCGGCAAGTACGTGCTTAACCCGACCCGCAGCCAGCTCCTGGAATCGGACCTGGACCTCGTGGTCGCGGGCACCGAAGGCGCCGTGTTGATGGTGGAATCCGAGGCCGACTGCCTGTCCGAGGAAGTGATGCTCGGCTCCGTGGTCTTCGGCCACGAGCAGATGCAGACCGCCATCAAGGCCATCAAGGAGCTCGCCAAGGAAGCCGGCAAGCCTGCCTGGGACTGGAAGCCGGAAGAGAAGGATAAAGGCCTGGCCGGTGCCATGGCCGCCGAAGCCGAGAAGGTCCTGGTGGACGCCTACCAGATTGCCGACAAGCAGGACCGTTACGCCCGTATCGAGGAAGTGCGCGCTGCCGCCACCCTCAAGTTCGCCGGTGAAGGCGAGGGCAAGTACGCGGAAGCGCTGGTGAAGGGCGCGTTCGGCGATCTCGAGAAGAAGATCGTCCGCGGCCGCATCATCGAGGGCAAGCCCCGCATCGACGGTCGCGACACCAAGACCGTGCGCAACATCAACATCAAGGTCGGTGTGCTGCCGCGTGCCCACGGCTCGGCGCTGTTCACCCGCGGCGAGACCCAGGCCATCGTGGTCACCACGCTCGGCACCGGTCGCGACGCGCAGATCATCGACGCCATCGAGGGTGAGCGCAAAGAGCCCTTCATGCTGCACTACAACTTCCCGCCGTACTCGGTGGGTGAGACTGGCATGATGGGCAGCCCCAAGCGCCGCGAGATCGGCCACGGGCGCCTCGCCAAGCGTGGCATCCAGGCCGTGATGCCCGACATGGCCACCTATCCCTACGTGGTGCGCGTGGTCTCGGAGATCACCGAGTCCAACGGCTCCAGCTCCATGGCCTCCGTGTGCGGCACCAGCCTGTCGCTGATGGACGCCGGCGTGCCGATCAAGGCGCCGGTGGCCGGCGTGGCCATGGGCCTCATCAAGGAAGACAAGGGCTTCGCG
>DASYZF010000272.1:0-1545 GCA_035946515.1 Gammaproteobacteria bacterium
TTGGATCGCTTCTCGTTATCGGCCATATCGGTTCACCCTAACGATTTATATATGGAGCCTTGACTCGATCAACGTGCCGCCTGCAGGAACACCGTGCTCTCCACGAGTCCATGCAGGCCCAGCACTCCCCAGACGTCCTCATCCGTCCCGTAGGCCCCCGCCAGGAACGGCGTCATCGCCGGCAGCGAATCGGGCAGGGACTCCGCCTTCTCCGAGGCGATGAAGCGGCGGAAGCCGCGCACCTCGTCCACCAGCAGACCCGCGGGGATATCGGGATGGTTCACCATCACCACCCGCGTGCCGCGGCCGATGGTGATGGGTTCGGCGCCGAAGAAAGCGGCCAGATCCGTGATCGGCAGCAGTTGGCCGCGCACGTTGGCGAGGCCGAGCAGCCAGGGCTTGGCGCCGGGCAGCGGCGTCACGCCGGGCCAGGTCAGCACCTCGCGCACCTCCTGGCGGGCCGCGACGAACCGTGTGCGGCCGACGCGGAAACCCACGCCGACCCACTCCTCCTGCTGGCCGCTTTCCTGGCCGCGGCCGGAGGCGGCGATGCGGCTGCGCCGCTCGAGTTCCTTGAGGAGCTCGAAGGGGTGTTCGCGGAGTTCGAGGAGTGCGCTCGCCATGGCTTAACCCGCGATCACTTCCTTGATCTTGTCCACGAGTTGCTTCTCGGTGACCGGCTTCGGCAGGTACGCCACGGCGCCCTGGCGCATGCCCCAGATCTTGTCGGTCTCCTGGTCCTTGGTGGTGACCATCACCACCGGGATGCGGGAGGTGTCCGGGTCCTTGGAGAGCTGGCGCGTCGCCTGGAAGCCGCTCATGCCGGGCATGACGACGTCCATGATGATGGCGTCGGGCTTCTCGCTCTTGGCCTTCTCGATGCCCTCTTCGCCGCTCTCGGCGGTGATGGTGCTGAAGCCGTTCTTCTCCAGCCACGTCTTGAGGACATGGACCTCGGTCGGCGAATCGTCAATGATGAGCACGGTCGACATAACTGCTGCTTCCTCTGGTTGCACTGGCGCCCGGACCAGCGCCCGGGCTGTCTAAATCAGGCGGATTTCCGCACGTGGCGGTGGATCGCGCCCACCAATTCATCTTTCGTAAACGGTTTGGTCAGGTACTGCTCGGAGCCGACGATGCGGCCGCGGGCGCGGTCGAACAGGCCGTCCTTGCTGGACAACATGATCACCGGCGTCTGCTTGAAGTTGTTGTTGTGCTTGATGAGCGCGCAGGTCTGGTAGCCGTCGAGGCGCGGCATCATGATGTCCACGAAGATGATGTCCGGCTTGTGGTCGGCGATCTTGGACAGCGCCTCGAAACCATCCACCGCCGTGACCACCTCACAGCCTTCCTTCGACAGGAGCGTCTCGGCCGTCTTGCGGATAGTCTTGCTGTCGTCGATCACCAGGACCTTGAGGCCCTGGAGACCGCCATCCGGGTTGTTCTCAGCCACCTTCACCTCCGCGCATAAGCCCGTCCCGGCCGCGTCGCCGCTGGCCGGCGTTGACATATTATTCTCAAACGACGGGGCATGCAGCCCACATC
>DASYZF010000273.1:0-2724 GCA_035946515.1 Gammaproteobacteria bacterium
AGCACGGGCATCCCCGCCAGCGACGCTGCCAGTGCCAGTGCCTGCAAACCCTTGGCGCGCATAGCGAGCTCCTCCGAGTCCAGATACCGGAAGTTATAGCCGCCTTGCCGGTCCCGCGCACGGGATTGTTCCGAAATAAGCTTGATTCATTTCTGCGGGCTTTAAGAAAGCAGGCGGTGAGCGGCGAGGCGTTCGTAATGGGGGCGACATTCCTCCGCCAGCCGCGCCTGGAAGGGAGTGAGCTTGGGGCTTCGGGGTCTATAGGCCTCGAAGCCGGTGGAGCGCTCCACTGCGTGGTACCAGTGGCGCGCCCAGACCCCATCGCTCTGCCGGGGACCGGCGGGCCAGCGCAGCATGCGCTCGCTGAATGGGATGCCCAGCCGCGCACACAGGGCTCCCAGGGTCGTGGCGGGATCCTTGAGCACGTCCCCCGCATCGATGACCGGCGGTGCGCTGCCGAGATGCTCCGCCACGTGCTCGAAGATGCGCCATTGCTGCTGGAAGCCCAACTCCCAAGGCGCCGCATCGGGGCGCTGGACGGTGAAAGATGCCACCACCTCCTCGGGGCGACGGATCAGGAAACAGTTGCTCAAGCCTTCCAACCAATCCAGCGGCACCTGGGGGAGCAGGTGCTGGGTCATGTGTTTCTGGTACCAGACTGGCTTGTCGCCCGGCACGGGGCCCGTCAGCTCTTTCACCACGCGCTGCCAGTCCGTGGGCTGGGAGGCCATCACCTCCTCCCGACCCGGATGGTCGACACTCGTGTGCTTGAGGTAATAGGCGTAGAAGGGCTCGTCCACCACCACCGTGTCTTCCCGGTTCTCCCAGGCGCGCATCATGGCGGTGGAGATGTTGCGCGGCCCGGACCACATGGCCAGCCGCAGCCCGGGATTCATATGCGGGGGCCCTTGGCGCTCTCACGCTTCACGAGCTCCATGTAGAGCCCCTGCAGGTGCTTCACCAGCGGTCCGCGGGGGCCGATGGCGCGGCCGTCCACTTCCGTGACGGGCACCAAGCCCGCGAAGGTGCCGGTGACGAAGGCTTCCTCGGCGCCGTACACGTCCGTGAGGCTGAAGTCCTTCTCGAAGGCGGTGATCCCTTCCTCGCGGCAGAGGCGCAGCACGTTGCCGCGGGTGATGCCGCCCAGGCAGTACTTGCCCGAGGAGGTCCACACCTCGCCCTTGCGCACGATGAAGAAATGGGTGGAGTTGCAGGTGGCGACGAAGCCGTGGGGGTCGAGCATCAGGGCCTCGTCGGCGCCGGCGTTCGCCGCCTGGATGCAGGCCAGGATGTCGTTGAGCTTGGAATGGCAGTTGAGCTTGGGGTCCAGGGTGTCGGGCGCCGCGCGGCGCACGTGGGTGGTGGCGAGGCGTATGCCCTGCTCCACGGTCTTGGGCAGCGGCTGCTTGTACTCGGGGATGATCACCACCGTGGGCGGGCCGATGGTGACGCGCGGATCCTGGTAGGGGGTCGCCTTCACGCCGCGGCTCACCATGAGGCGGATGTGCACCCCGTCCCGCATCCGGTTGGCGCGCAGCACCGTGAGCAGCTGCTCGATGAGCGCGGCGCGGGAGAGGCCGATGTCGAGGGCGATGGCCTTGGCACCCTCGTAGAGCCGGTCGAGATGCAGGTCCAGGAAGGGCAGGCCGCCGTCGTGCACCCGCAAACCCTCCCAGACCCCGTCCCCCAGCACGAAGCCGCTGTCGAACACCGAGACCTTGGCCTCGGCCCGGGGGAAGAGTTTGCCGTTGATGCCGATCTGGATGGCGGCGTTGCGCGGATCGTCCTGGTAGTCGTGGGTGCCCTTGGCCATGGGATGCTCCGGCTGTCTTCAGTACCCTTCAAGCAAGGACGGCGGCCCTGGGGCCGCCGTCCTATTTCATCATATCCGCCGCATGAGCCTCAAAGACTCTTGATCACCGCATCGGCGAAGGCGCTGGTCTTGACCTCCTTGGCATTGCTCATCTGCCGCGCGAAGTCATAGGTCACGACGCCGGAAGCCACGGTCTTGGCGTAGGCCGCCTGGATCATGTCCGCCGCCTCGCGCCAGCCGATGTACTCCAGCATCATCACGCCGGAGAACAAGAGCGAGCCCGGGTTGGCCTTGTCGAGGCCGGCATGCTTGGGGGCCGTGCCGTGGGTGGCCTCGAATACCGCCAGGGCGTCGCCGATGTTGGCGCCGGGGGCGATGCCTACACCGCCCACCTCGGCCGCCACTGCGTCCGAGAGGTAGTCGCCGTTCAGGTTGGGGGTGGCGAGCACCGCGTACTCGTCCGGGCGCAGCAGCATCTGCTGGAACATGATGTCTGCGATCTGGTCCTTGATGACGATCTGCTTGCCGGTCTTGGGGTTCTTGAGGTGCATCCACGGGCCGCCGTCCAGGAGTTCGGCGCCGAACTCCTCCTTGGCTACGTCGTAGCCCCATTGGCGGAACGCGCCCTCCGTGAACTTCATGATGTTGCCCTTGTGGACCAGGGTCACGGAACTGCGGTCGTAGTCGATGGCGTGCTGGATGGCCTTGCGCACCAGGCGCTTGGAGCCGAAGGCCGAGACCGGCTTCACGCCGAGACCGGCGTCCTCGAAGAACTTGGCGCCCAGTTCCTCGCGCAGGAACTTGGCGAGCTTCTTGTTCTTGTCGCTGCCCGCTTGATACTCGATGCCGGCGTAGACGTCCTCGGTGTTCTCGCGGAAGATCACCACGTCCACGAGCTCGGGCTTCTTGAG
>DASYZF010000274.1:0-3798 GCA_035946515.1 Gammaproteobacteria bacterium
CTCCCTGGCGGAGAACTTCGTCACCGCCCTCGCGCTGGCGCCGGACGGCGGCCTGTGGGCCGGCACCCAAGACGCGGGCCTGGACCGCTTCGATCCCGCCACCGGCCGCTTCACCCATCACGTGCACGATGGGGAGAAGGCTGAGAGCCTGGGCAACGACCAGGTGAGCGCTTTGCTCCTCGACCACGAGGGGCGGTTGTGGGTGGGCACCGACAAGGGTCTCGACCGCCTGGACAAGGGTACCGACGCCTTCCGCCACTACCACACCGGCTCCACGCAACCGAACGGCGATAGCATCCTCTCCCTGTATGAGGATCCGGATGGACGCTTATGGGTGGGCTCCGACCACGGTGTATACCGGTACGACGCCAAGCGTGACACCCTGGAGCGCTACGTGCCTGCGACGGGAGACGCCGCGGCCCTGGCGGCGCTCGAGACCGCGCCGGTGAACGTCTTCTGCAGCACCCGTGGCGGCGAGTTGTGGGTCGGCACCGAACACGGCCTCGCGGTGCTCGGCCGCGACGGCAGCTTGCGCGCGTTCCACACCGCGAAGCCCGGCGACGCCGGCGCGCTGCAGAGCGATCATGTGCGCGGGCTGTTGGAGGCCCTGTCCGGCGGCATGTGGGTGATCGGCCTGCACGGGGGTTTGAGCCGCTACGACGCCCACGATGGCCGCTTCACCACTTACCTGCATGACGCCAGCGATCCCGCCAGCCTCTCCGACGACGATCTGCGCTCCCTGTATCGCGACCGCACCGGCCTCCTCTGGATCGGCAGCTACAACGGCGGCATCGACATCTACAACCCGCGGACCCGCGTCTTCGGCTATTACAGCGCGCATCCCGGCCGCAAGGACGGTCTCGCCGGCAACCTGGTGTGGTCCATGTACAAGGACCGCGCCGGCGAGCTCTGGGTCGGCACCCTCAAGGGTCTCACGCGCCTGGACCCGAGCCGCACCCGCTACACCCAGTACGACATCGAGGATCGGCCGAAGAGCGCCCAAGACGACAAGGTGATCAACGCGGTGCTGGGGGACGACGCCGGCACCCTATGGGTGGGCAGCGACTACAGCGTGTCCCGCTATCTGCCGGCGCGGGATGCCTTCGTGAGCTACGCCCTGGTCGGTCCGCACGAGAACCCCTACGAGACCAGCGTCAACGTGCTGTTCGAGGACCGCGAGCATCGCCTGTGGATCGGCACCCAGGACGGCCTCGTGCTCTTCGATCGCGGACACGGCCGGGTGCTGCAGCGCTTCATGCCCGACGAGAAGCGCGCCGACAGCCTGCCGAACGGCCTCGTCACCGCCATCTGCCAGACCCGCGACGGCGACCTGTGGATCGGCACCGCCCAGGGCCTGGCGCGCTTCGACGGGGACCACGACCGCTTCCGTCTGTACACCGAAGGCCAGGATCCGCGCTATTCGCTCGGCAGCAACAGCATCCTTTCCTGTCACGCTGCCCCCGACGGCCGCCTGTGGGTGGGCACCGACAACGGCTTCAACCTGCTGGACCCACAGACCGGCACGGTGCACAGCTACGGCGTCGCCGATGGCCTGCCGGACGCAAGCGTGCTCGGCATCCTGCAGGACCCCGCCGGTGAACTATGGCTCGCCACCGGCAAGGGGCTGTCCCGTTACTCCCCGAAGGACGGCAGCTTCCGCGACTACGGCGAGGCGGACGGCATACAGCGCGGCAGCTTCGACGGCGGCGCGTCCTTCGCTGCCGCTGATGGGGAGCTCTTCTTCGGCGGCGAGCACGGGCTCACCAGCTTCTATCCGGACACGCTGCCCACCGCCACACCGGCGCCGGGTGTGGCCATCACGGGCCTCACCGCGCTCGGCAAACCCCAGGCCATCGCAGGGGCGGAGCCGGTGCGGCTCCAGTACCGGCAGAACATCCTGGGCTTCCGGTTCACGGCCTTCGACTACACCCAGCCCGCCGCCAACCGCTTCCGCTACACCCTGGAAGGCTTCGACGAGGGCTGGCACAACCTCGGCGGCGAGCATGCCGTGACCTATACCAACCTGGACCCGGGCGATTACACCCTGCGGGTGCTCGCTTCCAGCGACGGCCGCAGCTGGTCGCCTCAGGAGGCCACGCTCTCCATCCGGGTGCTGCCGCCGCCCTGGCGCACCGGCTGGGCCTACCTGGGTTACGGGCTGGCGCTGCTCCTCGGCGCCGCTGTCGCGCTCACGCTCTTCGCCCGCTCCATCAGCCGGCGCCAGCGCTTCCTGGAAGAACGCAACCGCCGGCGCTGGGCCGAGGCGCTGCACCAGCTCGTCCAATCGGTGACCGTGCTGGAAGACGAGACCGCCATCGCCGGCTGCCTGCTGGAAAGCCTCAAGAGCTTCATCGATCACGACCGGGCGCTGTTCTACGTGGAGCGCGACACGCGCCTCGCGCTCATCGGCTGTCGCGGCGGTGACGCGGTGGAACAGATCTACCACGAGCGCTGGCCCGCCATCCAGGCGGACCTCGTGGAACGGCTGCGTCATTCGCCCGAACCGCGTCTGCTCACCCCCGAGGAGGCGGCGACGCTGGAACCCGGCAAGGGGCCGCCCCGGCATTTCCTCGTGGTACCGCTCGTTTCCGGCAACGGCGGCTTCCGCCTGCTGTTCCTGGGGCGCACCTCCAGGATCATCCAGGTGCAGGGCGTGGACATCGCTGCGGCCATGGCGAAGCAGGTGAGCGTGGCGCTCGACAAGGCGCGGCTCATCCGCGACCTGGAGACCCTCGCCACCACCGACGGCCTGACGCGGCTCTACAACCGCCGCACTTTCCTGCAGCGCGCCGAGAGCGAGTTCGAGCGCAGCCGCCGCTACCAGCGGCCGCTCACGGTCATGATGCTGGACGTGGACCACTTCAAGGCGGTGAACGACACCCACGGCCACGAGGTGGGCGACCGGGTGCTGCGCCTCCTGGCGGACGAGTGCCGCCGGAACCTCAGGCAGCAGGACGTGCTCGGCCGCTATGGCGGCGAGGAGTTCGTGGCCTTCCTGCCAGAGACGAGCGCGAGCGTGGCGCTGGACGTGGCCGAGAGGCTGCGCAAGAGCGTGGAGGGCTTGAGCGTGGCCGCGGAACACGGCGCCATCCACATGACCATGAGCATCGGCATCGCCACCATGAACCGCGCCCACCCGGACGTCTCGGCCCTCATCATCACCGCCGACCAGGCCCTTTACCAGGCCAAGCAGCGCGGCCGGAACCAGACGGTGGTCAACGCCTCATGAGGCGCGCCTCCACCGCGGCGCGCGTCCCGGTACCCTGCAAGAGCTCCAGCAACTCCAGCGCGAAATCCATGGCCGTCCCCGGTCCGCGGGAAGTGATGATATTCCCGTCCCGCACCACGGCGGATTCCATATAGCTCATGCCCTTCGTGTCCGGGATGGCCCCGGGGAAGCTCGTGGCTTTTTTCCCCTCCAACAATCCCGCCTGGGCGAGCACACCGGGCGCGGCGCAGATGGCGGCCACATAGCGGCCATCGGCTGCGAATTCCCTGAGCAGACCTTGCACGCGCGCATCGGCGCCGAGATGGGTAGCGCCCGGCTGGCCGCCGGGCAGCACGATCATGTCGAAACTCTGCCCCGCGGCCTCGTCCAGGCTCACGTCCGTCTCGAGGCCGATGCCGTGGTTGCCGTGCACGAGCCGGCCCACGAGCGACGCCGCCACCACCTCCACCCCGCCGCGGCGCAGGATGTCGATGAGGGTGACGGCCTCTATCTCTTCGCAGCCGTCGGCGAGGGGGACGAGGACTCGGGCCATGGCAGGGGATGCGCCTCCTGCAGCGCGACGATGCGGG
>DASYZF010000275.1:0-2347 GCA_035946515.1 Gammaproteobacteria bacterium
ACAGGATATCCCCATGCCTCCCAGCAACCGCCTGAGCCGCACCGTGCACCGCATGGACAATCTGCCGGCGGGCCTGCGTGCCTGGCTCATCAGCTACGCCTTCGGTGCCACCGTGCGCTTCGTGCGCACCGCCGGCCTCAGGTTCGAGGACCTGAGCGAAGCGCGCGCGCTCGTGCACCTGCCCAACCGCCGCAAGGTGCAGAACCACATCCACAGCGCCCATGCCGCCGCCGTGGCGCTGCTGGGCGAGACCGCCACCGGCGCCGTGTTCGGCATGAGCGTGCCGGACGAGAAGATCCCGCTCTTGAAGAGCATGCGCATCAACTACGTGAAGCGCTCCAGGGGCGACTTGCGCGCCGAGGCCGCGATCTCGGAACTGGAGCGCCGGCGCATCCTCACCGATGAGAAGGGCGACATCAATGTCCCCGTGAAGATCACCGACGAGACCGGCGAGGCCACCGTCGAATGCGAATACGTCTGGGCCTGGCGTTCCAGGAAGACATGATCGCAGTCATCCACGGCGACATCACCGCGTTGGACGTGGACGCCATCGTCAACGCCGCCAACCAGAGCCTGCTCGGGGGCGGCGGGGTCGACGGCGCCATCCACCGGGCCGCGGGTCCCGAACTCCTCGAAGCCTGCCGCCGGCTGCAGGGTTGCGCCACCGGCGAGGCGAAGATCACTCCCGGCTTCCGCCTCAAGGCCAAGTGGGTGATCCACACCCCGGGTCCCGTCTGGGGTGGTGGCGGCCGGGGCGAGGCGCGCTTGCTGGAGAATTGCTACCGGAATTCCTTCAAGCTGGCCCTGGAGCAGGGCGCCAGGTCCATCGCCTTCCCCTGCATCAGCACCGGCATCTACGGCTATCCCAAAGACGCGGCGGCCGAGATCGCGGTCCGGGCGATGCGCGAGCATGAAGGGGGTTTCGGGCGGATCGTCGCCTGTTGTTTCAGCGGCGACGACGCAGAGACCTACAAGGGGCTGTTGGGAGCTTAATCCGGCAGCAGCTTGCCGGGGTTCAGTATCCCGTTCGGGTCGAATTCCTTCTTTATCTTCCGCATCAGCTCGAGCGTCGCCGCATCGAACTCCAGGGCCATGAAGGGACGCTTCTCGAGTCCCACCCCGTGCTCCCCCGAGAGCGTGCCCTGCATGTCCAGCACCGTCTTGAACACCTCCTTGAGGCAGGGTTCCGCGTTCTTCATCTGCACCGCGTCGTCCGGGTCCACCAGCAGGTTCACGTGGATGTTGCCGTTGCCGGCGTGGCCGAAGTTCACGATCTGGATGCCGTACCGCTTCGAGAGCGTGTCCAGGTGCGCGATGAAGTCCGCCATGCGCGAGACCGGCACCACCACGTCCTCGTTGATCTTCTTGGGGGCGATCTTGCGCAGCGCCGGGGAGAGCGCCTTGCGGGAGGTCCAGAGGGCGGCGGACTCCTGGGCGTCCCGCGCGGCGCGGAACTCCATGCAGCCGGGGCCCTGGGCCGCCTGGCCCACGGCCGCCGCGGCCTCGTCCAGCTGCGAGGGCGCGCCGTCCACCTCGATGAGCAGCATGGCGCCCGCGTCGGCCGGCAGGTCGTTGCCGCCGTAGCCGCGGATCATGCCGATGGAGGCCTTGTCGATGAACTCCAGCACGCAGGGTGTCACCGGCTGGGCCATGATGCGCGAGACCGCCGCTGCCGCCGCCGTCATGTCCGCGTACAGGGCACGCAGCGTGCGCACCGCCGCGGGCTTCGGCGTGAGCTTCAGCGTCGCCTCGGTGATCACGGCGAGCGTGCCCTCCGAACCGATGAGCAGCCGCGTGAAGTCGTAGCCCATGGCGCCCTTGGTGGTGTAGACCCCGGCGTTGAGCTCCTGGCCCGAACCCAGCACCGCGCGCAGGCCCAATACGTTGTCCCGGGTGGTGCCGTACTTCACCGCATGGGGTCCGCCGGCGCCGCAGGCCAGGTTCCCGCCCACGGTGGAGTAGCCCGCGGACGTGGGGTCCGGTGGCCAGAAGAATCCCTGGGCGGCGGCCGCTTCCTGCACCGCGCCGTTGGTGATGCCGGTCTCGACCACCAGGGCCCGGTTCGCGGCATCGAGCCGGATCACCTTGTGCATGCGCTCCAGCGCCAGCACCAGACCCCCGGCCACCGGCACGGCGGAACCCGTGGTGCTGCTGCCGAGACCGCGGGCCGTGAGCGGCACCTTGAACTCGTTGCAGAGCCGCACCGCCTCGCGCACCTCGTCGTGGGAGGCGGGGAAGGCCACGGCATCGGGCTGCGCCTGGCGGCGGCTGTTGTCGTAGCTGTAGGGCCAGCGGTCCGCGGGGTCGGTGTAGAGGTCCTCGGCGCCGACGATGCCGGCGAGCCGCG
>DASYZF010000276.1:0-1960 GCA_035946515.1 Gammaproteobacteria bacterium
TACCTGGGCGAGCTCAAGGGCGAGGACGCGGACGTGCTCGACCGCGCCACCCACACCATCGTGCAGCAGGTGGAGGCCATGAAGTCCATGGTCAACGCCTTCAGTGAGTACGCCCGTGCCCCGGCGCTGGTGATCGCCGCCTTCGACCTGAACGCCCTGGTCCGCGAGGTGGCGGACCTGTACCGCACCCGCGAGACCGGCATGCTGGTGGAGACGCAGCTGGATGCCTCCCTGCCGTCGGTGCACGCCGATGCCGGCCGGGTGCGCCAGATCCTCCATAACCTGCTGAAGAACGCCCATGAAGCGCTGGAAGGCCGCAAGGACGGCCGAGTGTGCATCTCCACCCATTACTGCCGTCGCGAGGACGAGGAGACAGCCGAGCTCCTGGTGGAGGACAATGGACCGGGCTTCAGCACCGACATCCTGGGCAAGGCCTTCGAGCCCTACGTGACCAGCAAGCAGAAGGGCACGGGCTTGGGGCTGGCCATCGTGAAGAAGCTGGCCGAGGAACACGGCGGCAGCATCCGCGTCCAGAACCGCGCCGAAGGGGGCGCGCAGGTCATGATCCGGTTGCCCGTGAACGAGGACGCCCGCAGCAGCGCCTTGCTGCAGGGCGTCAAGCGCCGCAGCGGCGGCAGGAGGGAGGGCGCATGAGGTCTTCGCAGATCCTGGTGGTGGACGACGAAGCCGACATCCGCGGCATGGTGCAGGAGATCCTCACCGAAGAGGGCTACGAAGTCCGCGTCGCCGGCAACGCTGCCGAGGCCCGCGCCGCCCGCGCCCAGGGCGACCCCGACCTCATGCTGCTGGACATCTGGATGCCGGACATGGATGGCATCAGCCTGTTGCGCGAATGGACCCGCGACGGCGCGCTCGCTTTCCCGGTGGTGATGATGTCGGGCCACGGCACGGTCGAGACCGCGGTGGAAGCGACGCGCCTCGGCGCCGTGGACTTCGTCGAGAAGCCCTTGTCGCTCGCGAAGCTGCTGCGCACCGTGGAGACCGCGGTGGAGACCGGCCGCCAGACCCGCGCCAAGCACGGCCTCAAGGGCCGTCCGCTCCTGGAGCCCGTGGGCAAGAGCCGTCTGATGCAGACCCTGCGCGACCAGCTCAGGCGCCTGGCGCCGCACGAAGCCGCGGTGATGCTGGTGGGCGAAGCGGGCAGCGGCCGCGAGACCCTCGCCCGTTACCTGCATGCCCTGAGTCCCCGCGCCGCCGGGCCTTTCGTGAACGTGTCGCTGGCGGGCCTGGGGCTGCGCGACGTGCTGGAGTCCCTCTGCGGCCGCGAGGGTACCGAATCCACCGGCTGCTTCGAACAGGCCCGGGGCGGGACCTTGTTCCTCAGCGACTTGAGCGACATGCCGCCGGACGTGCAGGCGGCGCTCTTGGGCGTGCTGGAGCAGGGGGCCTACACCCGCGTGGGCAGCCAGGCGGCGCGCACCCTGGATATCCGCCTGCTCTCCGCCGCCGAACCCCGCATCGAGGCCCAGCTCGACCAGGGGCTCTTCCGCCGCGATCTCTTCAGCCGGCTCGCCTCCGTGAGCCTCAAGGTGCCGGCGCTGCGGGAGTACCGGGAGGATGTGCCGGAACTCTTGCGCTACTACAGCGACATCCTGGTGGACCAGCACAACCTCAAGTACCGCCGCTTCAGCGTCGCCGCCCAGAACCGCCTGCGCAACTATCCCTGGCCGGGCAACGTGCGTGAGCTCCAGAACCTGGTGCAGCGGGTGCTGATGCTGGGGGAGGAGGGCGAGGTGGGCCTGGAGGAGGTCGAAGCCGCCATCGCGCCGCTGTCCGCCGTGGAGGGCGAGGCCCTGGTGAAGCAGGACATCCTGGCCATGCCGCTGCGCGAGGCCCGCGAGCATTTCGAGCGGGCTTACCTCGAGCAGCAGCTGCAGCTCTGCGGCGGCAAGGTGGGGAAGCTCGCGGAGCGGGTGGGCATGGAGCGCACGCACCTCTA
>DASYZF010000277.1:0-6162 GCA_035946515.1 Gammaproteobacteria bacterium
GGGGTGGCGAGCGCCTCACGGTCCTCCGCCGGGAACGCCACGCGCCGCATCTCGGTGCGCACCGGTCCGGGGTTCAGGCTGTTCACCCGCAGGGTCTTGCGGAACTCGGTCTCGTCCGCGAGGGTGGTGGCGAGGGCTTCGGTGCCGTACTTGGAGACCGAGTAGGCGCCCCAATAGGCCCGCGCCTTGCGGCCCACGCCGCTGGAGGTGAACACCACCGAGGCGTCCTGGGACTTGTACAACAGCTCCAGGCAGGCGCGGGTGAGCATGAAGGGCGCTGTGAGGTTCACCTGCAGCACCTGCTGCCAGACGTGCACCTCGTGGTGCTCGATGGGCGCGCGCTCGCCCAGGATGCCGGCGTTGTGCAGCAAGCCGTCGAGCCGGCCGTATTCCTTGTCGAGCGCTCCCACCAAGTCCTCGTGGTCCTTGTAGCGGGCACCCATGAGATCCATGGGATAGATGGCAGGCTTGGGTCCGCCCGCCGCCAGGATCTCGTCGTAGACGCTCTCCAGCTTCTTCACGGTCTTGCCGAGCAGGATCACCGTGGCGCCGTGGGCCGCGAGGCTCTTGGACACCGCGCGGCCGATGCCGTCGCCGGCGCCGGTCACCAGGATCGCCCGGTCTTTCAGCAAGTCCTTCGACGGGGCGTAGTCGCGTTTGTTCTGGGCCATGGTGGGTGACTATCCGGTGCTGCGCACGCCGCGCCAGGCGGTGAAGAGGGCGTTCAGGGGCTGCAATTCTACGGGCTCGGCCCCGGCCCTGAAACCCCGGGCTTCGAGCTTCGCGACCCGCTTCAGGCCGAGCGCGCTCATGACACGCCAGGCGGCGAGAGCGCCGCGCTCCGCCGCGGGCGTGCCCGCGAGCGCTTCATGGCGCATGTCGCGCGCGCGCGCGGCGTAATCCTTCAGCAGGGCGGCGATGGCGGCATCGCTCCCGGTCTCGCCATGCACATGCCGGTCCACGCCGTAGGCTTGCAGGTCCTCGGCCGCGAAGTACACCCGGCCGCGCAGGGCCTCCGCCGTACCGGCGGTGGTGATATAGGCCAGCCGGTAGCTGTTGCCGAGCAGCCGTGCCGCGAGCAGGGTTTCCTTGGAGCGGGCACCGGCGAGCAGCGCGCCCAGTTCGGCGAGGGCGCCGCTGTGGCGGTAGCAGTAACGCTTCACGTCCTCGTAGCTCGCGAGCGCGGAGCCCGTGATGTCCATGCGCGTGCCGGTGATGAGATCCAGCAACACCGGCTCGTGGCCGGCGAGCGGCGCGAGATGGGGCGCGAAGGCCTGGGTGAGGGGATGGCGCGGCTTGCCGGCGTAGAGCGCCTCGATCTCCTGCTGCCACCAAGCGAGCTTCACTTCCGCCACACCCGGGTCGCGGCATTCCACCGGCACCTCGCGGATCTCGAGGTACAGGGCGAAGAGCGCGGTCAGGGCCGCGCGGTCCGCCGCGGGCGAGAACGTGAGGGCGAGGCGGAGGTCGAGAGGAGCGGCAGCGACTTTTGCTTCGGCTTGATCAGCCGGCGTCATTTCCCATCTTCCGGTTTAGTCAGCCTAGGCGCGATCTCTATGGGATCCAGGGTGGGCATTTCTTTCTTGGGCTGTATGCCCATTTCCGGGAATTTACGTGCGCCCGGCAAGACACTATGTTCCAAAGAACCGATGGCTTCGTTGTAGTTCTTCACAGCCTTGCCGAGGCTGGCGCCCACATCATCCAAGTGGTTAGAGAAGGTGCTTAGACGGTCGTATAGGTCGGTCGCTAACTTCCTGATCGTATCCGCGTTATCTGCGAGGGCGAGCTGACGCCAGCCAAAAGCGACTGCGCGGAGTAAGGCTATCAGGCTCGGGGGGCTTGCCAGTACAACCTTGTTGGCGAATGCATCCTCCATGAGTTTTGGATCTTCATCCAAGGCGGCGGCCAGGAACTGCTCGCCCGGTACGAACATGACCACGAAATCGAGAGAGTCCTTGTATTGTGTCCAATATGCCTTGCTAGAGAGCTCTCGCATCCGCTCTCGCATCTTTCGTGCATGGTGCTGGAGATATTGCTTGCGCTCTTCGTCGGTCTTTGCCGCTACAGCGCTCAAGTAGGCATCCAGTGGAGTCTTGGCATCGACCACAAGCTCCCTCTTGTCAGGCATCCGCACGATCATGTCGGGTCGAATCCTGCCCTCGTTCGTGTCTTGGGTATCCTGTTCGAAGAAGTCGCAGTAACTCACCATGCCGGCCAGTTCGGCGAGACGGCGCAATGTCATCTCGCCCCATTGACCCCGGACTTCAGGGCGGCGTAGCGCTTGAACAAGGTTCCTAGTCTCGGCTTGCAGTTGAGATTGCGTCTCTGCCATACCGGAAAGATAGCGGCTGATGTTTCCGTATGCTTCTTTGCGCTCTTTTTCAATCTCGCGGATTTGCACTTCGGTTTTCTGCAGCGCATCGCTGATCGGTTTAACCAATTCGCTTAGCGCCTGCTGTCTCTTTTCCAGGTCACCTTTCGCCTCAGATTGAAATTTTCCCAAGTTTTGAGTCGCAAGCTCAATGAATGATTGGTTGCTATTCCTTAGCACATCCGCAGCCAACGCCTTGAATATCTTTTCCATTTCATCAGCTGCTGAACCCATGGCGTCGGCTCTAGCTTTGTGGTGTGCCATCTTTACTGAGGCTACGGCATATCCAATGGCGATGCCCGCACCCAAGATCGCCAATCCGAGGAAGACGAGGAGGAGCCCGCTCATGCGCCGGCCTCCGCGGCGCGCTTGGCCGGCTTCGCCGCGAGCCAGTCCAGGAGTTCCAACGGATGCTTGATCATGTGCTCCGCCTTCCAGGCGGCGGGCAGCTCGTCTTCGCCGAGGTAACCGTAGAGGGCCACCACGGCGGGCATGCCGGCGGCGTGGGCGGCCTCCACGTCGCGCTGGGCATCGCCCACGTAGGCGCTGTCTTCCGCCGCCACGCCGCAGAGCTTGCAGGCGTGGAGCAGGGGATCCGGGTGGGGTTTGCGGCGCGCCGTGGTGTCGCCACTTACCACGCAGGCGGCGCGCTCACGCAGTTTGAAGGCGTCCAGCAGCGGCTCCGTGAGCCAGCCGGGTTTGTTGGTCACGATGCCCCAAACGAAGCCCCGGGAGACGAGCGTGTCCAGGAGCTTGTCGGCGCCGTGGAAGAGCCGGGTCTCGTTCGCGAGGCCGGCCTGATAGATGGCGAGGTAGCGGGCCCGCATCTCGGGGTAGCGGGTGTCCTGGGGTTCCATGCCGAAGCCGAGCCTGAGCAGGGCCGGCACCCCGTGGGAGACGTGGGGGCGGATGCGGTCGGCGGACAGGGCTGGGAGGCGATGCTCGGCCCGCAGCGCGTTGAGTGCGGCGCCCATGTCTGGTGCCGTGTCCATGAGCGTGCCGTCCAGGTCGAAGAGCACGAGCTTCAGGCTCATGCCTGCGGCTCGCGGCTGAAGTGCATGAAGTAGTTCACGTCGAGGCCCGGGCCAATGCGGTAACGCCGCGTCAGCGGATTGTAGTGCAGTCCGGTGCTGTGCCGGTGCACGAGGCCGGCGGCCCGCGCCCAGGCGTCGAGCTCCGAGGGCCGGATGAACTTCGCGTACTCGTGGGTGCCGGCGGGGATGAGCCGCAAGAGGTATTCGCCCCCGAGGATCGCGAGGGCGAAGGACTTCGGGTTGCGGTTCAGGGTGGAGAAGACCGCTTGACCGCCCGGCCTCAGCAGCGTGGTGCACGCGCGGACGATGGAGGCCGGATCCGGCACGTGCTCCAGCATCTCCATGCAGCTGACCGCATCGAAGGCCGCCGGCATCTCGGCGGCGAGCGCCTCGGCGCTCACCAGCCGGTAGTCCACCTGCCGGCCGCTCTCCTTCAGGTGCAACTTCGCCACCTTGAGGGCGCCTTCCGAGAGATCGATGCCCGTGACCTTCGCGCCACGGCCGCCCATGCCCTCCGCCAGGAGGCCGCCGCCGCAGCCGATGTCCAGCACGCGCTTGCCCGTGAGCGACACGCGCTGGTCGATGTAATCCAGGCGCAGGGGATTGATCTCATGCAGCGACCGGAACTCGCCGCCCGGGTCCCACCAGCGGGCCGCGATGGCGTCGAACTTGGCGATCTCGCCCGCATCCAGGTTGGCGTGCATCTCTATCAAGCCCTCTGGCGCGCGGCGCCGCGCCCGGCGGCGATGCGTCCACGCCAGTCTGCCGCGCGCTGCAGGATGGCCTCGCCATCCATCTGGGTGAGCTCCCGATCCTGCAGGAGCCGCTTGCCCGCCACCCACACGTCGCTCACCTGGCGCCGGTCGGCGGCATAGACCAGGGTCGAGATCACGTCGTAGACGGGCTGGGTCTCGGGCGCGGCGAGGTCGACGGCGACGAGGTCCGCCCACTTGCCGGGCGTCAGGGAACCGATGTCCTTCTCGAGACCGAGCGCCCGGGCGCCGTTCAGGGTCGCCATGCCGAGGGCGGTGGCGGCGGGCAGGGCGGCTGCGTCGCCGGCCACGCCCTTGGCAAGCAGCGCGGCGGTGTGCAGCTCGCCCAGCATGTCGAGGTCGTTGTTGCTGGCGGCGCCGTCGGTGCCGAGCGCCACGTTCACGCCGGCCTTGAGCAGCTTCGCCACCGGGCAGAAGCCGCTGGCCAGCTTCAGGTTGGATTCGGGGCAGTGCACCACGCTCACCCCGTTCTGGGCGCAGGCGCCGATCTCCGCGTCCGTGAGCTGGGTCATGTGGGCGCCCATGAGCGCCGGGTTGAAGAACCCCAGCTCCATGAGCCGGGCGATGGGCCGCTTGCCGTGCTGCTTAAGGCTCAGCTCCACCTCGTCGGCGGTCTCGTGCAGATGGGTCTGCATCGGCAGGTCCACCTCGTCCGCGAGCGTGCGCAGCTCCTGCAGCCAGCGTTCCGAGACGGTATAGGTGGAATGGGGCGCGAACATGAAGGACAGCAGGGGGTCGTTCTTGTGCCGGTCGCGCAGCGCCAGGCCCTTGCGCAGGTATTCCTCCGGGCCCGAGCCCCAGGGGCTCGCGAAGTCGAACAGCACCAGGCCCAGCACCGCACGCATGCCATGCTGGCGCGCGACCTCGGCCGTGACTTCGGGGAAGAAGTACATGTCCGCGAAACAGGTGGTGCCGGAGCGCAACATCTCGGCGAGCGCGAGTTCGGCGCCGTCGCGCACAAAGTCCGCGTTCACCCAACGGTGCTCGGCGGGCCAGATGTGGTCCTTGAGCCAGGGTTCCAGCGGCAGGTCGTCGGCGATGCCGCGCAAGAGCGTCATGGCGGCGTGGGTATGGGCGTTCACGAGGCCGGGGATGAGCACGTGCCGCGGCAACTCCACCGTCTCCGCGGGTGCATAACGGGTGCGGGCTTCGGCGTAGGGCAGGAGCGCCACGATGCGGCCGTGGCGCAGCACCAGCGCGTGCTGCTCCAGCACACGGCCTGCAGGTTCCACGGGGACGATCCAGCGGGCGTAGATCAGCGCGTCAACCGGTTCCATCGCGCATCCGAAGGTGAAGACAGCGCTAGTCTATAGAAACCCCGCCGCTGCGTCGCTCGCCGCGCGTGCGAGTGAGCCTGCGCACGTCACGGCGCTTGCGGAATCCGCGCGGTGACACCTCTGCACATGACCGGCAGCGGTGTCGGAATGCGACTCATATGGCAGGTGGCGATGAGCCCTATCGCGGCCCCACCAACCCCCGAAAACCTGGGCAAATAAAGCACCGGAAGTGTTTGAATGGGCTCAATAAATCGGCTGTTTGTGGTACCATGAATCCTTTGAGTCTTCCGCCTTCGGCGGCTCCAAAAAACCCTTAGAAATCCAGCTCTTGCATGGCCGAATTTGCCCGCGAACTCGCTCTTGTAAACCTCGAAGAGGAGATGAAGCAGTCCTACCTGGATTACGCCATGAGCGTGATCGTGGGCAGGGCGCTTCCCGACGTCCGGGACGGCCTGAAACCGGTGCACCGGCGCGTGCTCTATGCCATGAAGGAGCTCGGCAACGACTACAACAAGGCCTACAAGAAGTCGGCCCGCGTGGTCGGCGACGTCATCGGTAAGTACCATCCCCACGGCGACGTGGCGGTGTACGACACCATCGTGCGCATGGCCCAGCCCTTCTCCATGCGCTACGTGCTGGTGGACGGCCAGGGCAACTTCGGCTCCGTGGACGGCGACGCCCCGGCGGCCATGCGTTACACCGAAGTG
>DASYZF010000278.1:0-5303 GCA_035946515.1 Gammaproteobacteria bacterium
CCGAGGCGCGCAGGCGCTTCAACCAGGCACGCAGCAGCGGTGCCGCTTTCATCTCGCGCGGGAACACCCGGCCGGAGCTGCCCACGAAAGTCTCGACGCCGAGCTCCTTGGCCCAGGCACGCAGTGCTTCGGCACCGAAGCGGGCGAGATACGGTGCGAGCGCCTCGCGGCGCTCGCCGTAACGGGACAGGAAAGCGGTGTCGGGCTCGGCATGGGTCAGGTTGAGGCCGCCGACGCCTGCCTGCAGGAACTTGCGTCCCACCGAGGGCATGGCGTCGTAGACATCCACCTTGACCCCGTCCCGGGCCAAGGTCTCCGCCGCCATGAGGCCGGTGGGGCCGCCGCCGACGATCGCGGCGGTACGCGGCGGCATCAGCCCTTGGCCGGGCGTGCGTTGCCTGTCTGGGACATGAGCGTGCCCACCATGGCGGAGAGGTCGCCCATGTTGGCGGGCACCACCGTCACCGTGGAGCTCTTGGCGATCTCGCCCCACTGGTCCACCCACTGCTGGGCGAGCTGATAGTGCAAGGCATCCATACCGCCCTCGCCAGCCGCCGCCTTGGCGATGGTGTTGATGGCGTTGGCAGTGGCGCTCGCTACCGTGGAGATGGCCTGGGCCTGGCCCTCGGCGCGCAGTATGGCCGCCTGGCGTTCGCCGTCGGCGTTGTTGATCTGGCTCTGCTTCTGGCCCTCGGACTGGTTGATGGCCTGCTGGCGGTCACCCTCGGACTTGGCGATGGCGGCGCGCTTCTGGCGCTCGGCGGTGAGCTGCAGCTCCATGGCCTTCTGGATCTCGTCCGGCGGCGTCAAGTTGCGGATCTCATAGCGCAACACCTTCACGCCCCAACCCACCGCCGCCTGGGTGAGCACGTCCACCACACCCTTGTTGAGGGTGTCGCGCTGGGAGAGGCACTCGTCCAGGGCGAGCTTGCCGACCTCGGCGCGCATGGTGGTCTGCACCAACTGCACCACGGCGGCGATCACGTCGTTGGTGCCGTAAGCGGCGTTCTGGGCGTTGGTGATCTGGTAATAGAGCACCCCGTCCACGGACAGGCGGGTGTTGTCCTTGGTGATGCACACCTGCTCGGGCACGTCCATGGGGATCTCGCGCATGTCGAACTTGTAGGCCACCCGGTCCACGAGCGGCATGATGATCTGCATGCCCGAGGTCAGCACCGTATGGAAGCGGCCCAGGCGTTCGATGACCCAGGACTGCTGCTGGGGCACGATGCGCACCGACCGCAGCAGCGTGACCGCCGCCCAGAAGAGGATCAGTAGACCGATGACCGCCGATATCGAGAACCCCATGGATACGCTCCTGTATTGCGTGTCGTGATCCGTCCGAACCGCGTCAGTTGATAGGCTTGATCCGCAGCTTGGCGCCGTCCCGGGCCGTGACCTCGGCCCGCTGACCGATATGCGGGCGGCCGGCGCCCTCCCACACCGCCTCCCACAGGGAGTCGCGGTATTTCACCTTGAGGCTGTCGCCGTGCTCTTCCGCGATCGTCACGACGCCGCCCTTGTCCATGTCCGCCAGCGGGTCTTCTTTGCTTCCCTGGAGGCGGTGCCGCAGCAGATGCGCCAACGGCAAGGCGACGATAGCGGCGATGGCATATATCAGAGCCGCCTGCCACACGTCTGCGGAGTAGAGCCAGGTGACGCATGCCGTCACGAAGGCCGCGAAGGCCAGCGCCGCCATATAGAAGGTGAGCGTGGCCATCTCCAGCACCACGAGGATGATCCCCGCCGCCAGGAACGCCAAAGGCATCAGATACCCCATGTGGAACCTCCGGGTACGGATCGTATCCCGCTCTTGCTTATGGATATATGCCCGCTGGAGAGGGGATTCAAGACCCCCCGTGGCCGGGACTCAGCCGATGGGCTTGAACTTGCCGATCTCCCGCTCCCACACCGTGAAGGCTTCGCACTTCACATCCAGGTCCTCGAACTCATGGGCGTTGCGTTTGCGGAAGGCCTGGCAGGCTTCCTCGGATTCCCAGTAGTCCACGGTGATGAAGCGGTGCGGGGTATTGCTGTCTTCGTAGAGCTCGCTGCGGATGTAGCCCGGCGCGCGTCGGAAGAACTGCGCCCAGGTGCCATCGGGTCCGTAGGCGTGCTTGAACTCGGCGCTCTTGCCGGGCGCCGCCTGCAGTTCCCAGACGTAGGTGTATCCCGCCTTCACGTAAGGACTCCTTCCCCCTCTCACCCCTTCGTGCCGCGGACAAGACAATAGCAGATAGCCCGGCGTTTGCGGCAAGTCGACGGACCACCGGATCCGGCCGTAGCGGCCGGCAAACTGGACGCGCCTATGCGGCGTTTCACCCGCCCGTGGCCCGGGATTCCAGCTCCTGCCAGCGGGCGTAGATCTCCCCTACCCTGGCCTCGGCGGCCTTGAGCTCCGCGTAGAGCTCCTTCAGGCGTGCCGCGTCGCTCATGATGGCCGGGTCGTGCAGCTGCTGTTGGATGGCGGCCACCTCGGCTTCCGCTTTTTCTATCTTCTTGTCGATACGATCCAGCTCCTTCTTCTCCTCGTAGCTCAAGGCCGGGGCCGGCTTCTTCCTGGCGGGGGTCTCGGTCCGCGCAGGGGCCATCGGGACATCCGCCTGGCGCGCTTCCAGCCACTGGCCATAGTCGGCGAAGAACCGGCTCCCGCCCGCACCGTCCAGGTACAGCAGCCGGTCGCTCAGGCGGTCCATGAGGAAGCGGTCGTGGGTGATGAGCACGATGGCGCCGGGGAACTCCGCGAGGCTCTCCTCCAGCACCTCCAGGGTGGCGATGTCCAGGTCGTTGGTGGGTTCGTCCAGGAGCAGGATGTCGGCGGGCTTCAGCATCAGCCGGGCGATGAGTACCCGGGCCTGTTCTCCGCCCGAAAGGCGCTCCACCGGCAGGCCGAGCTTATCCATGGGGAACAGGAAGCGCTGGGCCCAGGCGCTCACGTGCAGGGGTTTGCCCTGGAACATCACGCTTTCCCCCATGGGCGCCAAGCTCTCGCGCAGGCTCAGGCGCTTGTCCAACTGCTCGCGCTTCTGGTCGAAACTCACCACCTTGAGCTCATCGGCCCGGACGATGCTGCCGGCCTCGGGCTCGAGCTCGCCGCGCAGCAGCTGGATGAGGCTGCTCTTGCCGCTGCCGTTCCTGCCCAGCACGCCGAGGCAGCTGCCCGGCCCCAGGCTTAGGTCGAGACCGGCGAACAGCCGCTGCCCGCCGCGGCTCAAGCCCACGCCCTGCAGTTCCAGGAGCTTGCGGGTCTTGCGGCCCGTGGCGTCGAACTCGATCCCGGCCGAGGCCTTCTGGGCGTTGCGGTCGCGGGTCTCGTCCAGCTCGCCCTTGAGCGCATAGGCGGCATCAATGCGGCCGCGGGCCTTGGTGGTGCGTGCCTTGGGGCCGCGGCGCAGCCATTCCAGTTCACGCCGGAACTTGTTGGCCAGCACCTGCTCCTCCCGGTCCTGCCGGTCGAAGACCTCAAGACGCCGCTGCAGGAACTCGCTGTAGTTGCCCTCCACCCGCAGGTAGCCGTCCGGGTAGCGCCGGTTCAACTCCACGATGCGGTTGGTGGCGTTCTCCAGGAAATAACGGTCATGGCTCACCAGCACGAAGGCAAAGCGCGCTTCCTTGAGCAGGTTCTCGAGCCAGAGGATGCCCTCGAGGTCCAGATGATTGGTGGGCTCGTCCATCAGCAGCAGATCCGGCTGGCGGACGAGCGCGCACATCACCGCCAGGCGCTTGCGCCAACCGCCGGACAGGGTATCGACGGCCTGCCCCAGGTCCGCGAAGGCCATCTCCCGGATCAGGTCACGGATGCTGTTGAGGCCCTCGTCCTTATGAGAGGCCGGGAGGGCTTCCAGCAGCGCCGTCTCCACCGTCGCACCCGCCGGGAAGACGTCTTCCTGGGGCAGGTACACGAGGTGGGTGGAGCCGGCGCGTGCCAGCCGGCCGCCATCCGGCGTCTCGACCCCGGCCAGGATCTTCAGCAGCGTGGATTTCCCCGAGCCGTTCGGACCGATGAGGCCGAGCCGTTCCCCAGCATGGAAGCCCAGGGTGATGTCCCTGAAGAGCGTCTGCGCGCCGTAGGATTTGCCGATGGATTGGCAACTGATGAGCAATTCGGACGGCATGAGATCCGGGCCGGGGATAGGGGGCACTAGGGGGCCGTTATGGTCTCATAAACCCGATACGAAGACGCCCCTCAAAGAAGCTAGAATCCTCTCTTCCCAAACCCGGGAAGCACCATGGATAGCAGCGCCGAACGCAGTTCGAGCAAAGTACCGGAATTCACGCTCCTCTTCGCATAAGTCTTATGTAATCACCTGTTGGTGCGTCCGACACGTTTGCGGGAACATAAACTAAGGACATTCTCCGAAGGAGAAACATCATGAAAAGACTTACCGCCACTCTCATGGGCTCGCTCGCCGCCGTCGCGCTCAGCACCGCCTTCGCCGCTCCGGACGGCCCCGCGGAGATCAACACCGCCCTCGCCCACGCCCGGATGGCCGCCGCGGGCACCGACCTCAAAACCGTGGACATGCACCTGCACCACGTGGTGAATTGCCTCGTGGGCGCCAAGGGTACGGGCTATGACGCCTCCGCCGGCAACCCCTGCCAGGGCATGGGTGACGGCGCCCTGAGCGACACCACGGACAAGGCCTTGCGCGGCAAGCTGCAGACGGCCCTGGATGCAGCCAACCACGCCCTCGCCGATACGAACTTCGACAGCGCGAAGAAGACCGCGGCGAGCGTGGTCGAAAGCCTCAAGACCGGCGTCAAACCCCAATAATCCGCCGTCGGATCTTCAGCGACTTGAACCCGGATCCGCCATGACCTCATGATCCCAATGCCCCCTACCCCACGGAGGCCTGGCATGAACTTGGACGGATTGACGATGTACGTGAGCTCCACCGCTTCCATCGGTGTGGTGGACGCCGGCACCCTGCTGCATTTCACCCAGAACGGCTCCCGGGTGTTCGGCCGCTACAGCGGTGGCTCCATCCGGCGCGGCTATCTCGTGGGCGGCATCGAAGGCGAGAAACTTCGCTACCGTTATACCCAGGTCGAAGGCGGCGGAGAGATCCACGGCGGCAGCTCCCGCTGCGACGTGGAGACCCTGCCCGACGGCCGCACCCGCATCGTGGAGCACTTCACCTGGCGCACCCGGGTAGGCTCCGGCGACAACGTCTTCGACGAACTGCCTCGGCCTCTGGCCTGAGTCTTCAACTTCCAAGCAGGGATTAAAAACCGATGCGTCCCCACAAGGGGGCGAATGCTGCACATGCTCGTGGGAGATTACTAGCCCCTCCCCTCAGGGG
>DASYZF010000279.1:0-10187 GCA_035946515.1 Gammaproteobacteria bacterium
GCCGTTGTGGAACACCGCCTCCACCGGCCCGAAGCTGTGGTTGCCCTGGAGCTGCTGCAGGAAGGCGTCCTTGTCCCGGTAGTCGGCGATCTCCGCCTCCACCATGTTGGCGAACTTGGTGCCGTCCTTGAGGTCGTCCACTACGATGACGTCGCTGTGGCCGAGCTTGTTCAGCGCCAGCACCAGGTTGCTGCCCACGAAGCCGGCCCCGCCGGTGACGATGATCATGATTTGTCTCTTTTCGAGTAGATGACCATATATTTATAGAATACGCCGTTCGCCTCCGACACGGAGATGAGCAGCCCGCGCCAACCGTCGAGCACCCCGAGGCGCAGGACGTAGCTGCGGATGAAGGCCCAGAAGGTCTTGAGGAAGATCACGACCGGCGGATAGGTGCGATCCGACTCACCGGCCTTGAGCATGGTGTAGCGGTGCATCTTCACCAGGAAGTCGCCGGCATCGCGCATGGCCGTGTGCTTCAGGGTGCCCTTGAGGCGCTTCGTCCGTTCGCCGGTTTTCAACTCCACCTTCTCGTGGACCACGGCGTCGGTGAAGCGGTGGGTGCCCCGGTGGTAGAGCCGGGTGAGCCACTGGCTACCCCAGCCCGCATGGCGCACCCGCTTGCCCAGCAGCCAGTTCTGCCGCTCCAGGTCGTAGGCCTGGGCCGCATCGTCCAGGGCGAGGGAGTCCAGGTGGGCCAAGAGCGCCGCGTCCGGCACTTCGTCGGCGTCGATGGAGAAGATCCAGTCGTGCTGGGCGCGGGCGGCGGCGGCGTTACGAGTCGCCCCGAAGCCCTTGAACTCGCCCTGGTGGATGCGCACATTGGGATAGCGGCCGGCGATCTCCAGGGTCTTGTCCCTGGAGCCGTTGTCATAGATGACCACTTCGGCGAAGCCTTTCAGGCCGTCGAGGGTCGGGGCGAGGGTCGCCTCGGCGTCGCGCACCATCAACACGGCGGAGATGCGGGAAAGGGATGCCATCAGAACTCCCGCAAGGATAAGGCTTCAGCCGACGAGCTTATATTCCGCGCCGCAGTAGGGACATTTGGCTTCACCGGTTGCCTCGATGGGCAGGAACACCCGGGGATGGGAGTCCCACTGGCGCATGCCGTTCATGGGGCAGTGCAGGGGCAGGTCCTGGCGTGTCACCTGGTAGCTCTTCTGGGCATTGGGGGTCTGGATCCCCTCCTGAGTCTGTTCTCCATCCAGGGTTTCAGCGGCGCTCACGGTTGCCTCGGGACTCTATATAGATGAGGCGGCGATTATACCAACTGCCCGCGGCTATCTGGCCGCGCTGAGCACACTGGCCGGGGCCTCCCCCAGCACCTCGGTCCAGAGGGCGCGTACCTTGCCCCGGGCCGGCTCCACCTCCGTGGGGGCGATGCGGCCGGGCTTGCCCTCCAGGGTCAGGCGGTGCACGCGGCGCCGGAAGTCCCGGTAGGTATCGGCGAGGAAGGCGCCGGTGGCGGCCGGGATCACGCCCACGGCCATGAGCCCCTCCAGGTTGCGGATGTTGTCCGGCCAATCGAGCAAGGCGGGATGCTCGTGGGCACTGGCGAGCACCCAGTACTGCACCAGGAACTCCATGTCCGTGAGACCGCCCGGGTCCTGCTTGAGGTCGAAATCGGTGCCGGGACGGGCCTGTTCCTGGCGCATGCGGGCGCGCATGGCGGCGATGTCGTGCTTCAGGCGCAGCGTGTCCCGCTGCCGCGACAGCACCGAGCGGCGCACCTGGTTGAAGGTCTCGGCCACCTCGGGGCTGCCCGCCACGGGCCGCGCGCGCAGCAGCGCCTGGTGCTCCCAGGTCCAGGCCTGCTGTTCCTGGTACTGGGCGAAGCCGTCGATGGAGCTCACGATCAAGCCCGCCCCGCCGCTGGGGCGCAGCCGCGTGTCCACCTGGTAGAGCACGCCGGAGGTGGTGGGGATGGAGAGGATGTTGATGACCCGCTGCGCCAGACGGGTGAAGAACTCGATGTTGTCCAGCACCTTGGGGCCGTTGGTCTGCTGCTCGCCGCTGCGGCTGTCGTGCAGGAACACGAGGTCCAGGTCGGAACCGTAACCCAGCTCCCAACCGCCGAGCTTGCCGTAGGCGGCGATGGCGAAGCGCGCATCGCGCAGGCGCCCGTGTTCGATGCACTGGGGCCGGCCATGGCGCTTCACGAGCTGCCGCCAGGCGATCTCCAGCGCTTTCTGGATCACCTGCTCCGCGGTCCAGGTGAGGAAGTCGCTCACCTTCATGAGCGGTGCGTTGCCGGCGAGATCCGCCGCCGCCGCGTGCACCACCGCCCCCTGCTGGAACTGGCGCAGTGCGTCCATCTGCATCTCCAGGTCCTCGGGCGCGACACCCGCCAGCATGGTCTCGAGCTCCTGGTGCAGCGAGTCCTGGGACGGGAACTCCTTGAAGATGCGCGGGTCGATGAGCTCGTCCAGGAGCAGCGGCGAACGCACCACCATGTCGACCAGCCACAGGCTCTCGGACGCCACCCGCGCCAGTTGCTCCAGGGCCGTGGGGTTCTCCGCCAGGAGCGCGAGGTAGGCCGAACGCTTGGCGATGGTCTCCACCACCCGCACCAGGCGCTTCAGGGTCTCGTCCGGCGCACCGTGTCTCGCCGCCGCCTCCGCCATCCGCGGCAGGAGCGTCTTGAGCAGGCGGCGGGACCGCTCCCCCTGCTCCCGGCTCGCGGTCCCTTCGCTCAGAAGGTGCAGCAGGCGCGCGCTCTCCACCGGGTCCTTGAAGCCCAGCGCCTGGAGCCGTCCACCGGCCTCGCCGCTCTCGCCCCAAGCGACGCTGCCGGTCTCCTCCTGCAGCGATCTCGGCGCCACCACCACCGACTGGAACACCCGGTGCACCGCCGTCCGCTCCGCGTCCAGGTCCGACTTGAACGCGGCCCAGTCGGGATGACCCATGCCGTAGGCCAGGCGCGCGCGCCCGAGCTCGTCTTCCGGCAGGTCGTGGGTCTGCTCGTCCGCGTATTCCTGCAGCCGGTTCTCGGTGCGGCGCAGGAAACTGTAGGCCTTGAGCAGGGCCCGGGCCTCCTCCGCCACCAGGTAATTCTTCTCGCCGAGGTAGCCCAACACCGGCACGATGCCCCGTTCCCGCAGCGGCGGTTCCCGGCCGCCGCGGATGAGCTGGAACACCTGGCCGATGAACTCGATCTCGCGGATGCCGCCGGGCCCCAGCTTGATGTTGTCGTGCAGGCCGCGCCGCTCCACCTCCTGCACCAGCATGGATTTCATGTCGCGCAGGGACTCGAAGGCGCCGTAGTCGAGGTAACGGCGGTAGACGAAGGGCCTCAAGGCCTGCAGCAGCCGCTCGCCGGCCTTGAGGTCGCCGGCCACGGGCCGGGCCTTGATGAGGGCGTAGCGCTCCCATTCCCGGCCGTGGTTCTGGTAGTAGGTCTCCATGGCGTCGAAGCTCATGGTGACGGGGCCCGCCTCGCCGAAGGGCCGCAGGCGCAGATCCACCCGGAACACGAAACCGTCGGCGGTGGCCTCGTCCAGCACCCGCACGAGCTTCTGGCCGAGGCGCAGGAAATATTCCTCGTTGTCCAAGGGCCGCTCGCCGTCGCTCGTGCCCGCCTCGGGGTAGGCGAAGATGAGGTCGATGTCCGAGGAGAAGTTGAGTTCCTTGGCGCCGAGCTTGCCGAGGCCCAGCACCACCAGCGCCTGGGCCGCGCCCTTGGGGTTGCGGGCCGTGCCGTGGCGCTCCGCATGCCAGCGGCCGAGGTGGGCCAAGGCTCCCTGGATGCAGCCGTCCGCCAGGTCCGAGAGGTCCCGCAGGGTCTCGTCCAGCTCCGCCAGGCCCGCGATGTCGCGCCAGGCGATGCGCGTGAGCTCCCGGCGGCGCACCCGGCGCAGGCGCGTCATCAGCGCCCGCTCGTCCGCGATGTCCAGGAGTTCCTGCTTGATGCGCGCCGCGGGGGAGCCGGTGCCGGTGAGGTCGCCGGAAACGGCCAGCTCCTTCAGGAGCGCCGGGTCCCGGGCGGCGTTCTCCGCCACGAAGCGGCTCACCGCCCACACCCGGGCGAGGCTCTGGGCCGCTTCCGCCGGCGGATGTTCGGGGTCGCCGCCGTTGTCGCGGTAGCGGGCCTCGGCCGCCTGCAACGCGGGCAGCAGGGCGCCGGGGATGGAGACGGTGCGGTTCATGCGTCTGATTAGGCGCAGGGCGTTAAGGGCATGTACCCTAACATATATGCCAGCGCCCACCCGCCCCCGTAAACCCTCCCCTACCCATTCCATACGCTTCTTCGCCACCGCCCCCAAGGGCCTGGAACCTCTGGTGGCGGAGGAGCTCAAGACCTTGGGCACGCGGGAAGTGAAGGAATCCCGCGGCGGCGCCAGCTTCGAAGGCGCGCCGGCCGATGCCTATCGTGCCTGCCTGTGGCTACGCACCGCCAACCGGGTGTTGCTGCCCATCGCCCGCTTCCCGGCCGCTGACGCGGACGCCTTATATACAGGAGTGAAGCAGCTGCCCTGGGAGGAGGACCTGACCCCCGACGGCAGCCTGGCGGTGGACTTCACCGGCACCAGCAGCGCCATCAGCAACACCCAGTTCGGGGCCCAGAAGGTGAAGGACGCCATCGTGGATCGTTTCCGGGAGCGCAGCGGCCGGCGACCCTCCGTGGACCGGGTGCGGCCCGACGTGCTCGTGAACGTGCACCTCTACCGGGAACTCGCCACCGTGAGCATCGATCTCTCCGGCGACAGCC
Source organism: Gammaproteobacteria bacterium (assembly GCA_035946515.1). Classification (GTDB taxonomy): domain Bacteria; phylum Pseudomonadota; class Gammaproteobacteria; order Natronospirales; family REEB76; genus DASUBN01. The sequence goes on from DASYZF010000279.1 coordinate 4,709, forward strand.
TGCACATGCGCGGCTACCGCAAAGAGAGCGTGGCGGCGCCCCTCAAGGAGAACCTGGCGGCGGCGCTGCTCTACAAATGCGGCTGGCCCAGGGTCGCGGCCCAGGGCGGGAGCTTCGCGGACCCCCTCTGTGGTTCCGGCACCCTGGTGATCGAGGCGGCGCTCATGGCGGGCGACGTGGCACCCGGTCTCCTGCGCGACCACTGGGGATTCCTGGGCTGGCTCAAGCACGACCAGAGTCTCTGGGAGACGATCCTCATGGAAGCCCGGGACCGTCAGAACGCCGCCCGGGGCAAGGGACCCGCCATCATCGGCTACGACCGGGACGCCAAGGCCATCCTGGCGGCCCAGCAGAACGCCCGGGTCGCGGGCATCGCCCCCGCGGTGCGCTTCGAGACGAAGGCCTTGGAACAGAACACCCTCCCCGCCGGCCTGAAGCCCGGCCTCGTGGTCACCAACCCCCCCTACGGCGAGCGCCTGGGGACGGCGGCGGAACTCGGCCCTCTATATAAGACGCTCGGGGATTGGCTCAAGGACCAGTGCCTGCACTGGCGCGCCGGGGTCATCACCGACGACACGGACCTGGGCAAGCAGATCGGCCTGCGCGCCGGCAAGATCAACTCCTTCTTCAACGGCGCCCTGGAGTGCAAGCTGCTCCAGTTCGATGTGGAGGCGGAGCGCTTCACCGGCGGCGCCCTGCGCGCTTGACAGGCCGGCCGCCGCCCGCGAGAATCCCGAGGCATGTCACGCCAGCCCTTCGCCATCACCAAGAAATCGAAACCCGCCGTACACCGCGCGGGCGAGGTGGCGTCGACTCTGTAAGACCAAAGACTTAGATAGAGAGAACACCCTAAAACCCGCGACGGCCAGGCCGGAGCGGGTTTTTCATCAGCTCATCCGGCCTCCGCCCACAGGAGACCCAAGATGAGCGCCTTGTTGAACGAAGCCGTCAACCCTCCCCCCCTGCCCTGGTGGCAGGCGCGCCGTGAAGAGCTACTGGAGCTGGCGCGACTGGAGACGCCCCGTTACGTCTACGACCGGACGGCGGCGCAGACCGCCATCGCGGAACTACGCACGCTGCGCGCCGTGGACCGGCTGTTCTATGCCGTGAAGGCCAACCCCCATCCAGGTCTGCTGAAGCTCATCCACGCGGCCGATCTGGGCTTCGAGACCGTCTCCCCCGGCGAACTCGCCCGGGTCCAGGGTCTCTTCCCGCAGCTGGACCGGGAGCGCCTGCTCTTCACCCCCAACTTCGCGCCGCGGCGCGAATACGCAGAAGCCTTCAACCACGGCGTCATGGTGATCCTCGACAACCTCTATCCGCTCCGGGAATGGCCCGAGACCTTCCGCGGCCGCGAACTCTTGCTGCGGGTGGATACGGAACTCGAGGCCGGTCACCACCGGCACGTGCGCACCGCGGGCACGACGAGCAAGTTCGGCATCCCCTATGAGGAGCTCGCCGAAGCACGCAGGCTCGCCGCGGATCTGGGTGCCCGCATCGTCGGGCTGCATGCCCACGTGGGCAGCGGCATCCTGGACCCGGAACTCTGGGGCGAGAACGCGGCCCGCCTCGCAGAGCTCCTGAGTTCCTTCCCGGAGGCGCGGGTGCTGGACTTGGGCGGCGGCTTCGGCATACCGGCGTCTGCCGGCGCACCGGGTCTCGATCTCAAGCGTCTGGACGCGGGTCTGCTCAAGGTGCGGCGCGCCCATCCGGACATCCAGCTCTGGCTGGAACCGGGGCGCTATCTCGTGGCCCGGGCCGGCGTGCTGTTGGCGCGCGTCACCCAGTTCAAGGGCAAGTCGGGTCTGCGCTACCTCGGCATCGATGCGGGCATGAACTCGCTATTGCGCCCGGCGCTCTACGGCGCGCATCACGAGATCGTGAACCTGACGCGGCTCAGTGTCGCCGCCGACGCGCGCTACACGGTGGTGGGCCCCATCTGCGAGAGCGGTGATGTCATGGGCAGCGAGCGTCTGCTGCCGGAGTCGCACGAAGGGGATGTGCTCCTTATCGCCGACGTGGGTGCTTACGGCCATGCCATGAGTTGCCGCTACAACCTGCGGGAAGCGGCGACGGAACACTTGCTTTGAGCCGGTTATCCCTCGACGGGGCGTCGAGACCTTGCGGCCATAGGCTACATCCTCACTTCGAGACCCACGCCGCGTTCACGGGCGGCATCGTAGACGAGCTGCGCCGCCACCGCGTCCTGCACCGCCACACCCACGGACTTATAGAGGGTGATCTCCTCCGGTCCGCTGCGGCCGGGACGCTTGCCTGCCAGGATCTCGCCGATCTCCGCGTGCACCTCGGCCCCGGAGAGTTCGTTGGCACCGGCCGGGGGTGGCGCCAGGGCGGCGGCGCGCGATTCCACCACCAGCTTGGCGCGGTGGACCGCCTCCGCATCCAACTCCTGCCCCTTGGCGTTGAGCCCCACGGAATTGACGTGCGTGCCCGGGAGGAGCCACTCCCCCTTCACCACCGGCGCCTGCGCATGGGTGGTGGCGCAGACTATGTCCGCGCCGGCGAAAGCCTGGGCGCCGGGAGCGACCGCCTTGATGGGGCAATGGGACTCGGCCATGAGCGTCTGCACGAATGCCGCCAGGCGCCCGGGATCGCGGCCCATCACCCGGAACTCGCCGATCCGGCGCACCCGCGGGATGGCACGGGCATGGGCCAGAGCCTGCACGCCGGTGCCGATCAGGAGCAGTACTTTCGCATCGTCGCGCGCCAGGAGTTTGGTGGCGAGGGCGGAGCCTGCGGCCGTGCGCAGGGCCGTGATGGAAGCGCCGTCCAACATGGCGAGCGGCGCGCCACTCGCCGCGTCGAAGAGCATCACCACCGCCTGGTGGGTGGGCAAACCTACGGCCCCGTTACCCGGGAACACGCTCACCAGCTTGCAGGAAAGCGTCCTGCTCGCGGGCAGGTAGGCGGGCATGACGCCCAATAGCCCCTTGCCCTCCACTTGAGCCGCCATCCGTTGCGGCATCGAGACCCGTCCCGCCGAGAGTTCCATCATGGCGGGCGCGAGGGCCGCGATAAGCGCATCCATGTCCAGCAAGGATTCCACCTGCCCACGATCCAGTACCAGCATGGCTTCAGTCCTGCGGCAGAGGACGTCTTTTAGTCCCGGCCAGCTCCGCTTCCGTCTGCCCGATATTGAGGGTGGCGAAGTGATCGAAATAGCCCCAATCGCCGTACTTCTGCTTGAGCTCGGGGAGGACCACATCGATCAAGGCCTGGCCGGATTTGCCGGCACTGTGCGCCGCCGTCACCTCCCGGCGCAGCTCGCTCAAGTAATCCCGGAACGCCTGTACGTCCTTAGCCGCGCCTACCTCGCCATGACCCGGCACGAAAGTCGCATCGGGATGGCCTTTCAGGAACGCATCGTTGCTGGCGACCTGCTGGGCGGTATCGGCGTCGATGAGGTTGGGAAGGCTGTGGTCCCAGAAGAGATCGCCGGTGAACATCACATCTGCGTCCGGCACGATCACCACCGAGTCCCCGCCGGTGTGCCCGGGGAACACCCGCACCTCCACCGTGCATGCACCGAGGTGCAGCGTCACGCCGTCTTTATAGGTAAGCGAAGGGAGTACCAGGGACTGCACCATCTGCTTCTGCTCCACCGTGGCCTTGTCGCCGAAGAACTTGAAGTTCTCGGTGCGCTCCCAGCTGCGCACGTTATCCTGCGCCATCACCACGGCGCCGGCCTGGGTATAGACGCCGTTGCCGGCCACGTGGTCCAGGTGATAGTGGGTGTTGACCACGTAGCGCACCGGCAGATCGGTCTTCTGCCGGATGGCCGCGAGCAACGCCGTCGCCGCCTCGGGGACCTGGAAGCTGTCGATCACCAGCACCCCGTCGCCCCCCACCACGAAACCGGAGTTGCCGCCGGCGTGGCTCCCCGGCACCGTGATCGCGGCCCAGACGCCCTTGCCGAGCTCATGCAGGGTGAAGAAGGGTTTGGGGGCATCCCCCCAGGCCGGCGCGGAGCTCGCCAAGGACAACAGGCAAGCCAAGCCAAAACTGCGCAGCATGTCCGCTTCTCCATCGGGGATCGGGCGCCTGGGATTCTAGGCCATGCCCGGCGGCTTTGCTGCAGCGACCACCGAAGGGTCAAAAAAGCAAAGCCCGGGGCCCGCTTCCTTGCGGCACCCCGGGCGGCTCTCCCGCCGGGCCGGAACCCGGCATCACCCCACCGTTCAGTGCACCGGCCGGCTGTAGTCCTTGTAGTCCAGGAGCCGCATCTCGTTCGACGAGCTCGCACCCTTGAGCGGCGCCTGGGACTTCTTGGGTTGGTTGGCTTTCTGGTAGATGTCCTCATGGGCGAGGCGCGCCCGCTCCAGGGACAGGCTGAGCTGCTCCATGAGCGCGTCCACGTCCTCTCCCGCCTCGTACTCGGTCACACCGATGGACAAGGTGAGGGTGAGGGGCCCCGCGCTCGTCTGGATGCTGCGGAACTCCATGGCCTTGTGCAGGATGTCCGCGCAGTACTGCGCTCCCTTCAGGTTGGCCCCCGGGAGGATCAGGCCGAACAGACCGTCACCGACCCGGCCGAGCGGGTGGTAGGTCCGGTCCGCCGTCTCCAGGAAATCCATCTTGCGCACCAGCACGGTGACGCGGTCGGCGAACTCGCGCAGCAACTGCTTGGCAGCCGCTTCGCCGTAGTTGCGCTGGATGTCGGCGAAATGGTCGATCTCGATGAGGCCGATGGAGAAGGTCTCGCCGTTCTTGTCGGCACGGGTCTTCTGCTGCGCCAGGGCATCCTTGAAATATGGATACTTGAGCGCGATGGTGTCCATGTCCTGCACCGTGAGCGCATGGATGCGTTCCTCGGCTTCCCGGAGCTTCTCCTCGTTGACCGAGTTCTCGTTCGCCAGCTGCGCCTTCTCCCTGCGCACCCGGGTGTAGTCCGCCGCCCGCCAGGACATGAAGGTCGCCATGAGCGTGGTCATCAGCAGCGAGAACACCGCATCGGCATAACGCTCCCGGTCGGCGGAGACGAACAGCAGGCCGGCGAAGGTGTTCAGATATATGGCGAGGTTCGCCAGATACAAAGCCAGGACCCGCCGCGGGCTGAAGTTCATCAGGCCCACGGCCGTCCACAGCAGGTACCCCAGGAAGGCGACATCGGGCCGCGGATCGATGCTCACCAAGCCATAGACACCGCTGCATACCCCGATGCCGAGCAGCGCCTGGATGAAGTAGGCGCCGCGGTCACCGAGACGCGTATCCAAACCGCTCATGCGCAGGGCCGCCACCAGTGCGGAGGCGATGGCTGCCGCCGAGAGCAGCTGCGTCAGCGCGAGTTGGGTGAGGGGCTTTGGGTATATGGGCAGCGCCGCCAGCGCGATGCAGGTGCCGTACACCGCCAAGCCCGCAATGTATTTCTTCCAGGATGTTGCGTTCACGTTTGCACTCCCTATCCGATGTCTGGAACCCCGCGACCCGTTCCGAGGCCGCTTTTGCTGCGATACCAGTG
>DASYZF010000280.1:0-2889 GCA_035946515.1 Gammaproteobacteria bacterium
CGGCCAGGAGCAGGAGGGCCCCGGACATCAGGATCGCGGCATGGGCGCGCACGGCCATGTCCGGAAGTGTACGCCCCGGCGGCGGCGCTGTGTCAATGTCCGCCGAACAGCGGATTCCCGGGCGAAATCGGGGCATTCGACGACGGAACGTCCGCTTCAGAGATGACAAATGCCGTTTCAGATATGTTCCGGGCCTTGGGGCTTCGCTACATATCTGAATTAAATCTATTCCCCTGGAAAGCTCAGAACCTCTCGCCCACCATTGGTCCAAGAGGATGGACACGGAGACGACGCGCCCGTGCTTCCTCGGGCCTCCTTAGGAGGCACAAGACTTCGGCTTCCAGGTGTATCCCACGCGTCGCGGCCCGGTTTCCCCACGCCCAGGTCGCGCGCACTCGCAGGGAAATACCCGGAGGGATGGAGACGGCGGGCACCATCAGGTGCCCGCCGTGGTTTATCCGCCCAGCGACCGCCTGTCATTTCACCCGTGCTAGATTGGCTCTTCCGATATCCGTCCCGTGAGGGTCGAGCCATGCAGAAGATCACTCCCATGCTCTGGTTCAACGATGAGGCCGAGGACGCGGCCAGGTTCTACGTGTCCGTCTTCAAGGACGCCGGGATCCTCGAGACCAGCCATTACGGCGCAGACAGCCCCGCCCCGGGCAAGGTGCTGGTGGTGAAGTTCCAGCTGCAAGGCCAGGAATACCTGGCCCTGAACGGCCTGCAGGACAGGCCCTTCTCGGATGCGGTGTCGCTCATGGTGAACTGCAAGGACCAGCGGGAGGTGGACTATTACTGGGACAAGCTGCTCGCGGGCGGCGGCGAGCCCATCGCCTGCGGCTGGCTCAAGGACAAGTACGGCTTCCGCTGGCAGGTGACGCCCACCGTCCTGATGCAATACATCAACGACAAGGACAAGGCGAAGGCCGGCCGGGCCATGGCGGCCATGATGCAGATGGTGAAGATCGACATCGCGGCGATCCAGAAGGCCTACCACGGGAGCTGAGCCCCGCCCGGCGAAGGCGCTCAGGGATGCGTGGCCTTCCCGTCGGAGGCGTCGCCCGAGTCCGGCAGCTCGTCGCTGCTCCAGCCGCCTCCCAGGTCCTCGATCAGGATCACGCTCGCCGTGAGGCGCTGCTGCTGCAAGCTCAGCGCCGTCTGCTCGCTGGCGAGCTGGGTGGCCTGGGCCGTGACCACCGCCGTGTACACCGAGATGCCGGCCCGGTACTGGTTCAGGGCGATGTTGGCTGCCTGGGTCGAGTCCTTCACCGCCTGGCCCTGCACCGTGGCCTGCTGCGCCAGGATGCGCAGGGTGGCGAGCTGGTCCTCCACCCCCTGGAAGGCGGTGAGCACCGTCTGCCGGTAGTTGGCCACGCTCCCGTCATAAGCCGCTTGCGCCGCGCTCACGGCGCCCTGCGTGGCGCCGCCGTTGAAGAGGTTCGCGGTGGCGTCCGCCCCCACGGACCAGACCCGCTTCGGGGCCGTGGCGAGCTTGGCGAAGGCGTTGTTCGCGTAGCCGAGCAAGCCGCTCAGGCTGATGTCCGGGAAATAGCCCGCCTCCTCCACGCCGATCTCGGCGTTGGCGGCGGCCATCTGCCGCTCCGCGGCGGCGATGTCCGGCCGGCGCTCCAGCAGCGCCGAGGGCCTGGTCACGGGGACATCGGGCACCGCGGCGGTGAGCGTGCCTGCCGGCAGGCTGAAGTCCCCCGGCGCCTTGCCGATGAGCACGGCGATGGCGTGCTCCAGGCTCGCGCGCTGCACGCCCACGTTCACGTCCTCGGATTCCGCGGTGTCGAGCTGGGTCTGGGCGGTGATCACGTCGAGCCGGCTCACCACGCCCACGGTGTACTGGTTCTGGGTGATGGTGAGCGACTTCTTGTAGCCGTCCACCGTCTCGTCCAGGAGCTTCTGCAGCTGGTCCGCGGCGCGCAGCTCGAAGTAGTCGATGGCCAGGTCCGCCTGGGCCGAGAGCCGGGCGCCGGCGAGGTCCGCCGCGCTCGCCTGGGCGCTCGCCACGGCGCTCTCCTTCTGGCGGCGGATCCTGCCCCAGATGTCGAGGTCCCAGCCCACGTTGCCCTGCAGCTCATAGCTGTTGCGCGGCGCGGTGCTGCCGCCGGTCCCGGTCGTGGCGTTGCCCGCCCCGCCCTGGCGCGTGCCGGAAAGCCCGAGACCCACGCTGGGGAACAGGGCCGCCCCCGCCTCCCGCGCCACGGCGCTGGCCTGGAGATACGCGGCGGCGGCGGCCTCAAGGTTCTGGTTGGAGATGTCCACCTGTCTCTCCAGGGCATCCAGCGTCGGGTCCTGGAACACGGACCACCAGGGGCCGCGGTCCACGGCGTCGTTGGGCTGGCTCGTCTTCCATCCCTGCAACTCCTTGTAGGCGGAGGGGACCGGCGCCGAGGGACGGTGGTAGTCGGGCCCCACGGCGCAGGCGGCGGTACCCAAGCACAGCAAGGCGGTGGACGCCGTGGTGAGCGCGCGGCGGATCATGGAGAGTCTCCTTGGGGAGCGGGATCGAGGCCCGCCGCCTCGTGCCGCTTCTGGAACTTGAGGCGCAGCCTGTCGAGGTAGAGATAGACCACGGGCGTGGTGTAGAGCGTCAGGATCTGGCTGAGGACGAGGCCCCCGATCACCGAGATGCCGAGGGGGAAGCGCAGCTCGGAGCCGTAGCCCGTCACCAGCACCAGGGGCAGCGCCCCCAGCATGGCGGCGGCGGTGGTCATCATGATGGGCCGGAAGCGCAGTAGACAGGCCTCGCGGATGGCTTCCACCGGCGAGAGGTCCTTGGCGCGCTCCGCCTGGATGGCGAAGTCGATCATGAGTATCGCGTTCTTCTTCACGATGCCGATGAGCAGGATGAGCCCGATCATGGAGATGATGGTGAAGGGC
>DASYZF010000281.1:0-17390 GCA_035946515.1 Gammaproteobacteria bacterium
GTTGAACTCGGGGGTGGCGATGAGCGAGAAGCGGTAGTGGTCGCCGTTCGAGAGCAGGTAGCCCGCAGTGATGCCCGCCAGGAAGAACCGGCCGTAGTGGTAGAACACCAGGGGGAAGGGGGTGTACTCCCGGGAGTAACCCACGTAGCCCGGGTTCGTCACCGCGAGGCCGCCGCCGAAGATCCAGCCCGAACCGGGCTGCGTGGCAGCGGCTCTGAGCAACTGGTCCTGGGGGTCCTCGTCCACCCGGGCGCTGGGGGCGGCTGTCGTGACGGCGGCCGGAGCCTCGTCCGCTGCCTGGGCCACGGCGGGGAGGGTGGAGAGCAGGAGCAGGGCGGTCAGGGCGGGACGCAGGTTCAGGCGTGGCATGGTCGGGGTGTTCCGTCGTTGGGTTCGGAGAGATGGTAAACCGCGGGACTACGGGAAAGAATTACCGCTTGTAACACTTTGCTCATGACCATTGTCACCGTCGTCCCGTACAGCTCCGCTGATCGGCGAGTATCTCAGATGACGGCGGGGGATGGGCCCTCCAGGACGTAGAACACGACCTCCACATCCGGATGCCGTTCGGCCAGGTCATGGGCGTTGCGCAGGCCTGCATGCCGCATGCCGATCTTCTGCATGACGCGGATGGAGGCCAGGTTGGGGGCATCCGCGATGGCGACGCAGCGTTTCAGGCCCATGACCCGGAACGCGTGCTCTTTCATGGCCTGGGCGAGCTCGGTGGCATAGCCGCGGTTCCAGTAGTCCTTCCAGATCCACCAGGCGAGTTCGTAGAACCCGGATTTGTCCTGGGGCTGGATGCCGGCCACGCCGACGACTTCATCCGTCTCCTTGAGCACCGCGGCACCGACACAGCAGCCGTGGTCCGCCAGGAACCCGGCCTGGCGCTTGAACATGGCGTCGATGCGCGCCTCGTCCCAGGGCCGGCCGAAGCTGATGTAGCGCATCATGTCCGGGTCTTGCACGAAGCGGGTGAACGCAGCCCGGTCCCGGGCCGGCTCCCAGGGACGGCTGTAGAGCCGCGCGCTCTCGACGCGGAAGGGGGGTGCGGGCATGGGGCTCAGAGGATGACGGGTTCGGGTTCGAGGGTGATGCCGAAGCGGGCGGCCACCGCGTCGCGGATGCGCGTGGCCAGCGCCCAGATCTCGGCGCCAGTGGCATGGCCGTAGTTCACCAGCACCAGCGAGTGCTTGTCCGAGACCCCGGTGTCCCCGTCGCGCACGCCCTTGAAGCCGCAGGACTCGATGAGCCAGGCGGCGGAGATCTTGGTGTTGCCGTCGCCGCTGTGGTAGGTGGGCAGCCCGGGGAAGGCGCGCAATAGGTCCGTGGCCCGCTCCGCGGGTAGCACCGGGTTCTTGAAGAAGCTGCCGGCGTTGGGGATAAGCGCAGGATCGGGGAGCTTGCGCCGCCGCAGGGTCTCGACCGCCAGCGCCACGTCCGCGGGGCCGGGGTCCTTCACGCCGAGCGCCTCCACTTCCTCGCGCAGGCCGGCGTAATCCGTCCTGAGTTCATGGCGGTGCGGCAGCTCGAAATCCACGGCGGTCACGATGTAGCGCTGCAGCTCGTGCTTGAACAGGGAGCTGCGGTAGCCGAAGGCGCAGGCGGCCCGGTCGAGCTGCACTAACTCCTGCTGCTTGAGGTCCCAGGCTTCCACCATGACGATGAACTCGCCGACCTCGGTGCCGTAGGCGCCGATGTTCTGGATGGGTGCCGCGCCCACGGTGCCGGGGATCAGGATCAGGTTCTCGAGGCCGGCATAGCCGTGGTCCAGGGACCAGCGGACGAAGCTGTCCCAGCGCTCGCCGGCGGCGACCCGAAGGCGCGTGCGGGCGCCGTCGCTGCCGAGCGTCAGGACGCCGGTGTTGGCGATGTGCAGTACCAGACCTTCGTAGTCGTGGGTGAGCAGGAGGTTGCTGCCGTCGCCGAGCGCGAGTACCGGCATACCGCGCACCTGGGGCCGCTCCAAGAGCTCCGGCAGGGCGCGCACGTCACGGATCTCGGAGTAGCGCGCCGCGCGCGCCGGCACCCGGAAGGTGTTGCGCTGCAGGAGCTGCTCGTCCCGCAGCAGGAAGCAGGTGATACTGGTGGCGTGGCTTTGCATGGGAGCGGCGATTCTACCCGACGGACGTGTCAGCCGAGGAACAGATGGGCCGAGACGGCCGAGATCAGCAGCCGCGCGAGCCAGCCGAGGCACATGGCCAGGCTGTTGAGCGGGTGGATCCTGATGAAGAAGCCGTTGGTGACGATCAGCGGCACCGCCACCGCGAGCCAGGTACCCAGGGCGAGCGCGATGGCCGCGTGCCAGCCCAGCAGCCCCAGGTGCTGGCATATGTGGATGAACAGGGCGCAGCTGAAGAGGCCCACCAGGGTCGAGAGGGCCACGGCCAGGCGCTCCTGCTTGCCGGGGCCGAGGAAGCGCCAGACCTCCGGGTGCGCCAGGTACTTGTCATGGAACAGCACGCCCATGAAGTACCAGTCCGTGAAGGACGTGGCGACGCCCGCGACCAGCACGGCGACGACATACCAGACGAGATCCATGGCCGACTCCCGGCGGAGCGACGCTCCCCCGGCGCCTTGAAACCACCCCCGCGACCCCAATCTACACCGGATGGACGAGCTTTTCCCATCCGGTCCTTCCCCCGAACCCTCCTCAGAAACCGGTTCCGCCCCCTCCGATGCCGGGCTCCTGGACGCCTACTCCCACGCGGTGGTGGCCGTGGTGGCGGGGGTGGGCGGGGCGGTGGTGAACATCGCGGCGGGTGATGCCCGCGGCCGCCGCGGCGCCGGTTCCGGTGTGATGGTGGCGCCGGACGGTTACCTGCTCACCAACAACCACGTGGTGGAGCGGGCCGAATCCCTGTCGGTGAGCTTCACCGACGGCGTCGAGATGGAGGCGGACCTGGTGGGCCGCGATCCGCCCACGGACCTCGCGGTGCTGCGCGCCCGGGGCAACGGCCTGCCTTATGCGGAGCTCGGCGACTCGAGCCGCCTGCAGGTAGGCCAGCTCGTGATAGCCATCGGCAATCCCCTGGGGTTCTCCTCCAGCGTCTCCACCGGCGTAGTGAGCGCGCTGGGTCGCTCGCTCGATTCCCGCAACGGCCGCCTCATCGAGGGCGTGATCCAGCACACCGCGCCCCTGAATCCGGGCAACTCCGGCGGTGGCCTCTTGGATTCCCACGGCCGGGTGATGGGCATCAACACCGCCATCATCGCCAGCGCCCAGAACCTGGGCTTCGCCATCCCGGTGAACACCGCCCGCTGGGTGCTCACGCAACTCCTCACCAAGGGACGGGTGCTGCGCGGTTTCCTCGGGATCGCCGGGCGCGAGCGGCCACTGGACCGACGTCTGGTGCGGCACCTGGGGCTCGCCACGGAGCGAGGCGTGGAGATCGCCCGCGCCGAGAAGTCGGGCGCCGCGGACGCGGCGGGTTTGAGGAGCGGCGACATCATCCTGGGACTCGGCGGCCGTCCGGTGCAGGACATCCCCGACTTGCAGCGCGTCCTGGGCGAGATCCCCGTGGGTGAGCCGGCGGTCATCGAGATCCTGCGCCGCACCCAGCATCTCAAGCTGGACGTCATCCCCACCGAAGCCCCTAACTGAGTCAGTAGAGCACTCGGAATCGAAGGGTATGCGGGATCTCCCGTATCTCGTCCAGCAATTTTTCCGAATAGCTACCGTCGATGTCGGTGATCACGTAGCCGATGTGCTCGAGGGTCTTCAGGTACTGCCCCACGATATTGGCGCCGTGGGTGGCGAGCGCCTGGTTGATACGCGCGAGGATGCCCGGCACGTTCTCGTGCAGGTGGATGAGCCGGTGCGCCCGCGCCTGGGGCGGCAGGCGGATGGCGGGGAAGTTCACGCTGTTCTCGGTGCTGCCGGTGTTCACGTAGTCGATGATGCGGCTGCTCACGAAGCGGCCGATGTCACGCTGGGCTTCCTGGGTGCTGCCGCCGATGTGGGGGGTGAGTATCACCTGGGGGTAGGCTCGCAGCGGATGCTCGAAGGCCTCGCCGTTGCCATGGGGCTCTTCCGGGAACACGTCGAGCGCCGCACCCATGAGATGCCCGGACTTGAGGCGTTGCGCGAGGGCGTCGAGGTCCACCACATGGCCGCGGGAGAGGTTCAGGAACACCGCGCCTTTCTTCATGCGCGCGAACTCCCGCGCGCCGATGAGGTGCTGGTTCTCCTTGCGGCCGTCCACGTGCACGGTGACGGCGTCCGAGGTCTCCAACAGCTCGTCGAGGTTCGCGCACTTCCTGGCGGTGCCGAGCGCCAGGCGTTCGGTCACGTCGTGGAAGAAGACCTGCATGCCGGCGGATTCCGCCAGCACCGAGAGCTGCATGCCGATGTTGCCGTAGCCGATGATGCCTAGGCGCTTGCCGCGCACCTCGTGGGCACCCTTGGCGGACTTGTCCCACAAGCCCTTGTCCATGAGCCGCATCTTCTCGGGGATGCCACGCATGAGCAGGATGAGCTCGGCCATGGCGAGTTCCACCACCGAGCGGGTATTGCTGTAGGGGGCGTTGAAGGCCGCCACCCCGCGCCGGTCGCAGGCGGCGAGGTCGAGCTGGTTGGTGCCGATGCAGAAGGCACCTACCGTGAGCAGCCGCTTGGCGTTGGCCAGCACCGCCTCGTTGAGCTGGGTCTTGGAGCGCAGGCCGAGGATTGCCACGTCCTTGATGCGCTCGGCCAGCTCCGCCTCGGGCGGGCTGCCGGCGAGCGATTCCACCGTATAGCCTTCCTGCTCGAAGGCCGCCACCGCGTCCGGGTGGATGTTCTCCACCAGCAGCACCTTGAGGCGGTTCTTGGGGTAGGAGACCGCCGCCTTGAGGCCGCAGTCGTAGAGTACTTCGTCGAAGCTCGGGGCCACCTTCGTGGCCTTGGCCAGCACCGCCTCGCGCTTCACGTTCTCGGTGTAGGCATAGAAGCGGCTGACCGCGCCCGCCGCGAAGATCTCGTAGTCCGTGATGCCGTCGCCCACCGCCACCACCTCGCCCTCGAGCTTGAGCGCGGCCACTGCCTTGGGCTTGCCGCCGTCCTGGGCGAGGGGGTTGGACCAATCACAACCATCTATATAGCCATCTGCGTCGTAATGCAGGCTGTTGGCCAGCAGGTTCCCGGGGTCGAGCCCCAGGCTCCGCAGCACCGGTTCCGCCACTTCCCGGAAGCCGCTGGTGACCACGTGGATGCGCTCCGCGTGGGCGGCGAGGAAGGCGCGGTTGCGCAGGAAGGAGGGGCTGATCTCCCGCTCGAGGCGGGCAGCGAGGGCCGGCAGCTGGTCGCGGTGGAATTGCAGCAGCTTCAGGCGCTGCTCCAGTGCGGCGCGAAAACCCAGGGAGCCGCCCATGGCGGCGTCCGTGAGTTCCTTGATGCGGGGTCTGAGCCCTGCGCCATCCGGCTTGAGCTCCGCCATCAGTTCCAGGGTCTCGACCCGCACCAGGGTGCTGTCGAAGTCGAGGATGAAACGGATCTCGCCGGACATGCGCATCGCCCCTTTGGATGCGGCCATGTTACCTGATTCGTCTCGCCTTCAAGGTGAAAGCTGGGTCGCCGGCGAGGCCGTCGGCCCAACGGGTGGTCTCGGGAAGACGGTAGCCGCGGCAGCAACGGAGCACGTAGTCCACGGCGGTGTCGAGGCTGATGCGATGGCCGATGGAGATATAGAGGGGGCTCACCTTGTCCTTGGTGCGCAGCACCGCGCCGACGATCTCACCCTTGTCCGTGAGTGGCACATGGCTACCACTTGCGGGACTGGGCTCCGGGTGTTTGCCGATGAGCCGCGACTTTGCCACGCCGATGCTGGGGAGGCCGAGCGTGACCCCCAGGTGACAGGCGATGCCGAAGCGGCGCGGATGGGCGTAGCCCTGGCCGTCGCAGAGCAGGAGGTCTGGCGGGGTCTCGAGCTTGGCGAAGGCCGCGAGCAGGGCCGGCACCTCCCGGAAGGATAGGAAACCCGGGATGTAGGGGAAGTCCGCCTGTGCTTCTCCGACCGCGTGTTCGAGAAGCCTGAGTTCCGGGAAGCTCAGGACTGCCACCACGGCGCGGACAGTCTTGCCGCCGTCCTTGTAGGCACAGTCGGTGCCGGCCACGCGGCGCACGGTCGTGAAGCCGTCCTCGCGGATCACCTGGCCGCGCAGGCGCTCCTGCAGGGCGCGGGCTTCAGGGATGGAGGGGGCGGGCGTGGCGGCGGTCTCGGTGGCGGGGATTAGCCGCCAATCTGGGAGAAAACCCCTAGGGCGTCAAGCCCGCCGGCACACGACATAAGCGCCGCCGGTCTCTGAAAAAGAAGGGCCGGCTACATGCCGGCCCAAATTCCTGACTGTCGGATGAACCCGGTGCTTGGTGAAGGTCACGCCGGCGCGGGTCTCAGTGGAAGCTGGCGCTGCCGGAGCCGGTGTCGATGCGGCCGGTGCCCCTTCCATCGCCGAGCACGGCATGCAGGTCGCCATCAATGACGGCGACGTCGTGCATCTCCGGCAGGTTCACGTCTGAGCTGCCGCTGCCGGTGGATACCGTGAGCCGCAGGGAGGGGGGTTTGGAAGTCTTGAGCACCACGCTGCCGCTGCCGGTGTCCACGTAGAGGTCGGTCACCGCCGAGAGGTCGCCGTCCAGATGCACGTGGCCGCTGCCGGTGTCCGCATAGAGCTTCTCACCTGAGGTGACGCCGGTGCCATCTACGTCGCCGGAACCCGTGTCCAGATGCAGCGAGCCTTGCACGTCCTCCAGGTTCACGTCACCGGAGCCGGTGTCGGCGTAGAGCAACGGCGCTTTACAGTGTTTCATGGTCACGTCACCGGAACCGGTGTCGGCGTAGACTTCGTCGCCCGTGACATTCTCGAACACGGCGGCGCCGGAACCCGTGTCCGCCTTGGCGGTGCCCTGGTGATCGGTCACATGCACTTCGCCGCTGCCGGTATCCAGATAATCCTCGCCGCTGGAATGCGCGTCAGTGACTGGACCGTCATGGGTCTTAGCGTAGAGGCCGCCGGTCAGGCCGTCCGAGGTGACTACACCCACGGCATTCTCAGCGTGGACCTTGATGCCTTTCGGTACCCGGATGTCCACGTCTACATGCAGCGGCACGCCGACAGACACGAAGAAACCGCCGTTCACCGTCACCCGTTCGCCCATGTACTTGACGCTCACGCTGCCCCCGGAAAGGCCTTCTGCGTGGTAGAGGTAGTGGTCGATGTCGTCCACCGGATAGCTGACCGTGAGGTAGGCCGTATCGCCCTGCTGCTGCAGGTCTAGGGCGATGCGCGCGGCGAGCTTCGCCGCATCCGCGTCGGAGCCGCCCGCTACCACGTGAGCCTTCACCACGATGGCGTCTCCAGTGGTGGAACCCAGCGTCAATGCGCCGGCCAGATTCTGGAATTGCAGGGTGTGCAGATCCGCCGCCGGGATGGACTTCTCGAGCGTCGCGTCATGGGTCGCGGCTTGGGCCGTGCCGGCCGCCAAGACCAGGAGGACGATGGGGTAAAGACGGGGACAGAACCGCATGACGAGCCTCCCTGGTTGCCGGTTCAATGCTTGGTGAAGGTCACGTCGCCGGAACCCGCTTCCAGGTCGGCCGAGCCCTTGGCGCCGTTCACGTCGGCGCGGATGGAGTGGGGGTGGGCGGAGACGTTCTGCATGCCCGGCAGGTCCACGTCCACGTCGCCCGAGTCCGAGGTGGCCTCGATGTGTAGCGAGGGGACCTTGCTGGTGTGGATCACGATGTCGCCCGAGCCGCTGTCGGCGGAGAGGCGCACCACGGCGCCGAGATCGCCCTCGATGCCGATGCTGCCGCTGCCGGTGTGGGTGTCCACGGCGTCGCCGGCGGTGAAGTCCGTGACCTTGATGTCGCCGGAGCCCGCTCGGGCCTTGAGCGAGCCCTTGGCGTCGTCCACGGTGACGTCGCCGGAACCTGTGCGGATATCGAGGCCGCTGCCGCTGAACTGCTTGATGATCACGTCGCCGGAGCCGGTCTCGGCGGTCACCAAGCCGCCGAGGCTCGAGAACTTGAGGTCGCCGGAGCCGCTTTTGGCTTGCACGCTGCCGTGCTTCTGTTGGGAGACTTCCACGTCGCCCGAGCCCGTGCTCAGGTCTACTGCGCCGTCCTGGCCGCTCACGGTCATGTCGCCGCTGCCGGTGTGGGCGGTGAAGCTGTCGCTGTCGTCGCTGGCGCGGATGTCGCCGGAGCCGGACTTGAATTCCTGGGGCGCGTCCACGCGGCTGGACTCGATGAGACCCACCTTGTTGTCCACCTGCAGGTGCACGCCCTTGGGCAGGTGCACGGTGATGTCCACGTGCACGTTGGCGCCGCTGCCGAAGCTGCCGTCGCTGATCACGACGCGCTCCCCTTCGTACTCGGTGCTGGTGTTGCTCCAGCCGAAGTTCAGGCCCTGGTCGGGGCGCGCGTAGTAATAGTGGTCATACTCGTCCAGCGGGTAATGCACCACGGCGCTCACGTCCTTGCCGCTGGGGCTGATCTCGACCTTGATCTTGTTGGCCAGGGCCTGGGCGTCGGCGTCGGAGCTGGCGGCGGCCACGATGGCGCTGTCCAGGCTGAAGCTGCCGTCGCCGGCGGGCACCACGGTGATGTGGCCCATGAGGTTGGTGAGGTCCACGCTGCTGCCGGCCTTCACCGCCGGGTTCTTGTAGCTGTCGGTCTTGGTATAGGGGGCCACGGCCAGGGCCGGGGTCGCGAGCCCCAAAGCCAGGATGGTCGCGGCGGCGTGGAGGGAAAGGCGGTGCTGGACAGTCATGGCGCGCTCCTTGACAAGGCAGCTCCCCCATGGGAGGAGTATTACTGTTTTATCTTACTATAACACTTATCAGCCCGATTTCAAGCCGGGCCAAAGCTACGTTCTACCCCTTGGATGCCCGGGGGGGTAGCCGGGTTTAGGCCCCCAGGGCCGCTTGTGGAACAATCCAAGCCCCGGCCGGTCCGACAGCCATCCCCACCCCCCATCCAGACCTGGAGCTAGCCATGCTGAGACCTGTCGCCCTCACCCTCATTTCCTTCCTGGCAGTTACGGCAGTCTTGGCCGCGGACAACCCCTCCCCCCCTCACCAGCAGGCCGTGCTCTACGACATCGTGAATGCGGTGAGCGCGGCGGAATTGAAGGCTACCGACACCAAGCTGGTGAGCTTCGGCACCCGTCAGACCCTCTCCGACACCCAGTCCGATACCCGCGACATCGGCGCCGCGGAACGTTGGGTAAAGACGCGCTTTGAACAGATCTCCAAGGACTGCGGCGGCTGCCTCGAGATCGTCACCCCCTCCCAGGTATTCAAGGGCGAACGCATGCCCAAGGAAGGCGCCGCGGTGATGGACGTGGTGGCCGTCCAGAAGGGCACCACGGATCCCGACCGCTATGTGGTGATCACGGGACACATCGATTCCCGCAACAGTGATGCCATGGATGCGACTAAGGACGCGCCCGGGGCTGACGACGACGGTTCCGGCACCTCGGCGGTGATCGAGGCTGCGCGGGTACTCAGCAAGTATAAGTTCCGCGCCAGCGTTGTCTACAGCGTGGATTCGGGCGAAGAGGAGGGGTTGTACGGCGGCCAGGTGATCGCCCGCTATGCCCTGGAGCACCACTGGTACGTGGAAGCGGACCTCAACAACGACATCGTGGGTAACAGCCACGGCCAGAACGGCAATGTGGATAACACCCTGGTGCGGGTGTTTTCGGAAGGCACACGCGCCCTCGAGACCCCGAAGGAAGCGGCCTACCGCCGCTACCACGGTGGGGAGATCGACTCGCCCTCCCGCAACGTGGCCCGCTACATGCAGGCGCTGGCGCAGCAATACATGCCCAACTGGCACGTGATGATGGTCTATCGCACCGACCGCTTCGGCCGAGGCGGCGACCAAGTGGCTTTCAACGCGCTCGGCTTCCCGGCGATCCGGGTCACCGAGGGCAACGAGGACTTCACCCACCAACACCAGGACGTGCGGGTCGAGAACGGTATCCACTACGGTGACACGCTGGACGGTGTGGATTTCGACTACCTCGCCAAGGTGACGGCTATGAACGCCATCACCCTCGCCGCCATGGCCCAGGCGCCGGCGCCGCCCACGGGCTTCGACATCGCCTCTGACCCGGAACCGGGGCTCTCGGGCGGCGTGGACACGGTGCTGGACTGGAAGTCACCGGGCGCGGACGCAGCGGGTTTCGTGGTCCACAAGCGCCTCACCACCGATCCGCAGTGGGACCCGGGCCGCTTCGTGGGTGACGTGCAGCCCTACGTGCTCAAGGACGTGAGCATCGACAACTACTTCTTCGGAGTATCCAGCGTCTCGACGGACGGCTTCGAGAGCCCGGTGGAGTTCCCCGGCGCCACGGGCTCCTTCATCCCCTCGACGCCCGCGCCCGCACCGGGCACGAAGTGAGGCTAACGCGTGGCGTCCAGCGCTGCAGAGACGATGCGGGCGTAGAGCCGCTCTTCTAGCGTCTTCGGACGCGCGAGCTCCATGCGCGCGAGGCATGGCTCCGCGTCCGGGGACACGGGCTTGAGCACCGCGGCGACGAGTCTGAGCCTACCCGACAGGCTGCGGCTCTCGGCGGCCAGATGTTTCAGGGCCTTGCCGAGCTTGAGCTCCTCGGGCGTGAATTCGTGGCCGAAGGGGAAATCCGGGAACAGCCCCTGGGCCTGGAAGGGCTTGAGCATCGTCTTGAGCCGCTCCGGCGTGTTCTGTCGGTACGCGTCCGGGATGCGGTAGTCCGCCGGCAGCTTGCGGGCGCGCTTCGCTTCCGAGAGCAGGTTCTCCTGGAAGCGGGAATCGGCCACGTTGAGCATGGACGCGATGACTTCCCGATCCGAGCGGCCGCGCAGATCCGCGATGCCGTACTCCGTCACCACGATGTCGCGCAGGTGACGCGGGATGGTGGTGTGGGCGTATTCCCAAAGGATGTTGGATTCGAGCCTGGTACCGCCGCCATGGGTGCTCTTCAGCATCAGGACGGAGCGGGCCTCCTTCAGGGCGTGCGCCATGGCCACGAAGTTGTACTGGCCGCCCACGCCGCTTATCACCCGGCCGTCGTCAAGAGAGTCGGAGACCACGGCGCCCAGCAAGGTCGCCTTCATGCAGATGTTGAGGAAGCGGGAGTGGCGATGCTGCAGTTTCTCCAGTTCCACGTCGCTGAAGAGCTCGTTGACCTTGGACACGGCTTCCATGGAGAACAACCGCCGCTCCGGCTCCGGCATCCCGTGCAGGGCGTCGTAGAAGGCTTGGCTCCCCAGAAAGAATGCCGCGTGCACCAGCACGCCGCCCGTGAGCGTGGCGCCAAGCCCCTGGGTGGCGATGCGCTGCACCACGCCCCGGTCCTTGAGGTCCGGCATCAGGGCGCTGCCGTCCGGCAGTCTGAGCTTGCCGTCCTCGAACCCGACGCCGGGTTTGAGGATGCCGAAGCGTTTCAGGAACGCCACGTCCTCGGCGTCCAGCACCCGTTTCACCACCTCCGCGTCGCAGAGCACGGTGAGGCTGTCCGCGCCCAGGTTTATGGAGAGCCGGTCTTCGTTCAGCAGGCGCTGGATGCCGGCGTGATCGTAGACCCGGCGTTTCAGGATGCCGGCTTCATAGAGATGCATGAGGCCGTCGCCGAACATCTCGCTGCCGGCATAGAGGCCTCGGCGATAGGGATCGAGCCCGCCCACCGTTTCGATCACGGTGCCGTTGCGCTCCCGTATCCCGAGCTTCTCCATCGCTTCCCGGTAGCGGGTGTTGTCCGCGTGGCGGAGCTCAGAGGCATACACGAAGGCATCGCCGAGGGAGCCGATGCCCACCTGCACTGTACCGCCGTCCCGCATCAGGGTGCTGGCGTGGAGCCCCACCATGTGGGAGACGGAGTCGATGGGCATGTTGGGCACAGCGAAGAGGCGGTGCTCCAGGGAGGGGTCTTCCACCATGAAGTCGAAGAACTCGGGGCCCACCTCCGCATCGCCGTACATGAAGGGCAGCTTGCGGTTCACCATACCTGCCACCGCGACCTTCTTGCCAGCCGCTTCCAACGCACGTAGGCCGGGCATGATGTCGAGCGTCACGTCCGGGTTGGAGCTCAGGCTGTAGCGGGCGCCGCCGGGCCGCTCTTCCTTGCCCACCGCCTGCAGCACCACGTTCATGCCGGCGGCCAGCATGTCGCGGGCCACATGGGTGTAGTTGGAGCTCAGGTATTCCTGCTGGGCGGAGGCGATCCCGAGCATGCTGCCGGACTTGAAGTAGAACTCCGAGAGCTCCACGTTCTTCGGCAGCTTGCCGGCGCGCAGGTCGTGCATGTATTCGAGCTCGGGGTAGTCGCCGAACACCCGCGCGACGAAAGGCTGCATGAAGCGCCGCTCGAGATCGCTGTGCCAGCCGGGCCGCTCCAGGGAGAGGGCCGTAATGATGCGCAGATGGAGGGCCGGGTCCGCGGCGGCGCGGCGGTACAGGGCGTTGAGCAGCGGGTTGGGTTTGCCTATCCCCAGGGGCGAGCCCACCACGATGCGCGGACCTACCTTGGCGATGATCGCCTCTATGCAGGCTTCGGTGCTGTCGAAACTCTTCATAGGCAAAAAGAAACCCCGCCGGGAGGCGGGGTTAATAGTATCAGCAGATCCCGTGCGCCACCCTCAAGGCTGGGGCGGGTCCACATAGGTGTTGAACTGGTTCCAGACGCGGCGGTACTCATCCAGCCAGCTGGCCGCGTCGTGGAAGTCGTGGTGCTCGGTGGGATAGAACATCACGCTGAAGTTGGGGTTGCGCAGCTCGATCAGCTTCTGGGTCATGTGCACCGTGTCGATGAAGAACACATTGTCGTCCTTCATGCCCTGCATGATGAGCAGCGGGTGCTTCAGCTCGCCCGCGTAGTTGATGGGCGAGCTGTCGAAATAGGCCTGTGGATCCACGTCCGGACGGTTGAGGATGGCGGAGGTGTAGCCGTCGTTGTAGTCGGCCCAGTCCCCCACCGGACGCAGCGCCGCGCCGGCGGCGAACAGGTCCGGTGCGCGGAACATCATCATGTAGGTCATGAAGCCGCCGTAGGAGCCGCCCCAGACGCCGAGCCGCTTGGGGTCCGCGTGGTAGTTCTGCTCCAGCCAATGGGCGCCGTCGGTGATGTCCTCGACCTCGGGATGGCCCATGTGCCGGTAGATGGCGGTGCGCCAGTCGCGGCCGTAGCCCGCCGAGGCCCGGTAGTCCATGTCCATCACGATGTAGCCGTGCTGATTCAGGAAGGTGTCGAACATGTTCTCATGGAAGTAGTAGGACCAGCCGCTATGGGCGTCCTGCAGGTAACCCGCACCGTGGATGAAGAACACCGCCGGGTAGGTCTTGGTCGGCGAGTAGTCCTTGGGCAGATAGAGGCGGGCATAGATGGGCTCGGCCACGTGGGTCGAGGGGACCTTCACGATCTGCGGGATGGTCCAGTCCACGCCGGTGAAGGCGCTGGAGACCGTATGGGTCACCTGGCGAGCCGTGCCGTCCGGCGCCGCGTCCACCACGTAGATCTCCGGCGGACGCATGAAGGTGGAGTGATACACGAGCAGCTTGCTCTCGTCGGGAGAGAGCACGAAGCCCTCGTTATGGTGCATGGCAGGCTGGGTGCCGTTGATGCCGCCGAGGGCAGTCACCGCCTGCATGTCGCCGTTGCCGGCATCCACCCGGTAGATCTCCCAGGTGCCCGGCGCCGGCTTGTTGGCGGAGACGAAGAAATACTTGTCATCGTGGGTCAGGAACAACCCCGAGTTGACCTCGAACTTGCCGCTGGTGACCTGACGGGCCTTGGCGGCGGCGAGGTCCTTCACGTAGAGCTCGGAATAACCGCTCGCCTCTGACAGGAACCACAGCGCGCGGCCGTCGTGCATCCAGCCGAAGTCGTTGAAGGTCCAGTTGATCCAGGCCTTGTCGGTGAGCCGGTCCTGGGTGACGAGCTGCTTGCGGGCGAAATCCACCGTGGTCAGCCAGCGGTCCTTGTTGTCGTTGGACTCGAACTGCAGCGCCAGACCGCTGCCGTCGTCGCTCCAGGCGACGCCGTTCACGCCGACCTCGCGCACCGCGGGCGCCTTCACCGAGTCCTCGGCGGCCTTGCGCTCCATGCCGTGCTGCACGTCCCAGTCCACGGCGCTCTTGCGCAGCTCGGCGAGCGGATCCTCCTTGATCCCGGGAAGCTTGGTGAGATCCAGGTCGAAGGAGGTATGGTTCTGCAGGTCCAGCACCTTCACCTGCTGCGCCGCCGGCGGGTTCAGGCCCACGTAGGTGTGTTCCTTGCTGGTCTCCACGTAGCCGCTGTCGGTGATGTAGTTCGGCATGATGCCGGGGTCGCCGTCCCCGTAGCTCTTGGCCTGGGTCACGAGCACCAGCCAGCGGCCGTCCGGCGAGAGCGAGCTCTGGGCGATGGTGATCTTGTCGCCCAGGTACCAGGGGGCGGAGATCTGGGTCGGATCGGCGCTGCGTTGCGCCGCCTGCTGCTGGTCGCGGTCCTGCTTGTTGGTCTGCTCGCGGCTCAGGTAGTCGAACAGGCGCGGCTGCTCGGCCTGGAGGTAGTTCTTGGGCGGCTCGGTCTTCGTCGGGTCATCGGCGAGGTGGATCGCCGCGGGCTGGGAGGTGACTCCGCTGTTGAGGTCGTAGACGTAGATGTCCTTGTCCTCGTGCCATTGCACGTGGGTGCCGTCCGCCATGAACCGCGGGTCGGTCTTCTTGCCGCTGTAACGCGTGAGCTGGCGCAGGCTGCCGGTGAGCAGGTTGCGCACGAACACGTTGTCGTCGCGCACGAACACGTGGAAGGTGCGGGTTCGGTTGTAGTCCCCGTCCGGGGCCGAGGCGTTCGCGAGCTCGCTGTCGCCGAGCTTGCGGGCCTCGCCGCCGGCGGCATCCACGGTGTAGAGGTCGTGCAGGGCGCTGCCGTCCCGCTTCTGGGAGTAATAGACGCTCTTGCTGTCGTAGCCCCAGTAAGCCTGCTCAGGCTGGTTACCGATCCAGTCGGTGTTGGCCATGATCTGTTCGAGGGTCACCGGGGTATCGGTGGCGGCCGAGGCGGCGAACACGGGCAAGGCCAGGAGGGCGCCGGTGAGGAAGGCGTGGACGCGGTGCGGCATGGGTTTTCCCTTTTATATGGATGGCCGTGAGCGGTGCTTCAGGAGAGCGCTTGGTCGAGGTCGGCGATCAGGTCCGCCGGGTGTTCCACCCCCACGGAGATGCGCAACAGGTGGCGCGGGGTGCGGGTCTCGGGACCTTCCACGGAGGCGCGGTGCTCCATCAAGCTCTCCACACCCCCTAGACTGGTGGCGCGGGTGAAAAGTTTCACCCGGGCCGCGGTCCGCATCGCGGCAGCTTCGCCGCCGCGGACCGTGAAGGATAGCATGGCGCCGAAACCCCACATCTGACGCGCGGCGAGCGCATGGCCGGGGTGGGAGGCGAGCCCCGGGTAGAACACCTGCTCCACCGCCGGGTGCTCCGCGAGATGCTCGGCCACCTGCTGGGCGTTGGCGGACTGGGCCCGCACCCTGAGATGCAGGGTGGCGGCGCCGCGCAGGAGCAACCAGCAGTCGAAGGGCGAGGGCACGGCGCCGATGGTGGACTGCAGAAAGCGCAGCCGCTCGGTGAAGGTGTCCGTCGCCCGGCATACGAGCGCGCCGCCCATCACATCGCTGTGCCCGCCCAGGTACTTGGTGGTGCTGTGCATCACGATGTCCATGCCGTGTTCCAGCGGCCGTTGCAGCGCTGGTGTGGCGAAGGTGCTGTCGCAGACCGCGAGCGCGCCGGCCCGGTGCGCGATGTCCGCGGCCGCCGCGAGGTCGGTTAGCTTGAGCAGCGGGTTGGAGGGGCTCTCGACCCACACGACGCGGGTATCTTTCGTGACCGCGGCCTTGAGCGCAGCGAGGTCGCTGGCGTCCACATAGGTCACCCTGAGGTTCCAGCCGGCCATGACCTCACGCAGGATGCGTAGCACGCCGTGATAGGCATCCTGGGTGCAGACCACGTGGTCGCCGGGTTTCAGTGCCTGGAACACCGCGCTCACGGCGGCGCTGCCGGAGCCGAAGGTGAGCGCCGCGGCGCCACCCTCGAGGGCGGTGAGGCAGGCCTCCAGCTGCGCGCGGTTCGGGTTGCCGCCGCGCGAATAGTTGTAGCCCCGCGGGTATTGCCCGTCGGCGCCGCGCTCGAAGGTGGTGGAAAGCTGGATGGCGGGACTCACTCCGCCGCTGGTGGGGTCCGGACCGCGCCCGGCGTGGACACAGGTGGTCTCGAAATGCTGCTTGGTGTCTGGCATGGCGAATCCAGGGTGCGGGGCAGGGAGGCTCAGTTATATAGCATAGTCACCACGCGGTTGCGGCCCTGGTTCTTGGCTTCATACACGGCGCGGTCGGCGGCCTTGAAGAGGTCGTCGAAGTTCAGGTCCTTACCTAGGGGGCGTGCGCTGACGCCGATGCTGGCGGTGACGCTGATGCCGTCCGGCTTCAGCTTCTCGATGTCCTTGCGGATCTTTTCGGCATAGCGTGCGGCTTCCTCCACGTCGCATTGGCCCATGAGGAGCACGAACTCCTCTCCGCCCACCCGCGCCACCAGGTCACCCTCGCGGCAGGCGGACTTGAGCAGGGCGCTGGTCAGTGCCAGTACCTTGTCGCCCACGGTGTGGCCATGGGTGTCGTTGATGCTCTTGAAGTGATCCAGGTCGATGAGCATGAGGCTCAGGGGCAGGTCGTTCTCGACCGCTTCCGTGAAGTACTTGGGGGCGAACTCGTTCAGCCCGGTGCGGTTGTAGATGCCGGTGAGCTGGTCCTGCATGGCGAGCTGGTAGAGCTGGCGCGATTGCGCCTGCACCCGGTCGAAGAGCTGCTTGCTGATGATGAGGTTGCGTACCCGTGCCCGCACCTCTTCCTCGACGGGCGGCTTGGCGATGTAGTCGTTGACACCGAGGCGGAAGAGCTCGATGCGGCGCGTGGTCTCGTCCATGCCGGAGAGCGCGAGGATAGGCACGCGGCGCTTGTCGGAGAGGTAGCTGCGCACCCGGTTCACCAGGCCCACGCCGCTCATCACGCCTTCCAGCAGGATGTCGCTCACGATCAGGTCGTAGTCGTGTTTCTCGAAGGCTACCAGCGCCTCGTCGGCACTGCGGAAGTGATCCACCTTGAGGTTCATGTGGCGCAGGATCTTGATCATCACGTGCGCCGCCACCATGCTGTCCTCGATGTAGAGCACGCGGGCGGCAAGTTCCTGCTGTTCCTCGGACAGGTATTGCTTGAGGCGCGCCTCGAGCTGCTCCTTGTCCATCTTCTCCTGAATCTCGGTGACCCCGGACTCGAAGGCCTCCTGGCGCAGGGTCTTGTCCTGGGTGGAGGTGAGCAGGATGAAAGGGGTCTTGTGATGCTTGGGCAGGGAGCGCACCTGGCGGCAGAGCGCGATGCCGTTCATGCCCGGCAG
>DASYZF010000282.1:0-2688 GCA_035946515.1 Gammaproteobacteria bacterium
GAACACCTCGGCGCCGTAGCGCAGCGCCTCGGAGAAGTCCGGCGCACCCACGGGCAGGATCATGAACTCCTGGATGTCAACGTTGTTGTCGGCATGGGCGCCACCGTTGATGATGTTCATCATCGGAACCGGCAGGGTCACGGAGCGGCTGCCGCCCAGGTATTCGTACAGCGGCACGTCTTTCTGGTTGGCCGCGGCGCGCGCGTTGGCGAGCGACACTGCGAGGAGCGCATTGGCGCCGAGACGCGACTTGTTCTCGGTGCCGTCCAGCTCGATCAGCGCCTTGTCCAGCTTCGCCTGGTCCTCGGCCTTGTAGCCCTTGAGCTTCTTGCGGATCTCGCCCTGCACGTTGGCTACGGCCTTGAGCACGCCCTTGCCGCCGTAGCGGTTCTTGTTGCCGTCGCGCAGCTCCACCGCCTCGCGGCTGCCGGTGGAAGCGCCCGAGGGCACCGCGGCACGGCCCCAATGGCCGCTGTCCAGCAGCACGTCTGCTTCCACCGTGGGGTTGCCGCGGGAATCCAGGATCTCGCGGGCGCGTATGTCTTCGATCTTGGCCACGTCAGGTTCCTTGTCTAGGTAGTGCTGTCAGAGTCGGTCTTCGGCGTAAGGGCGGCGCTTCGCCGCGGTGTCCAGTTCCTTCAAAGTCTCGAGCAGGCCAGCCATGTTGGCGAGCTTCCAGGAGTTCGGGCCGTCGCAGAGCGCCTTGTCCGGATCCGGATGGGTCTCCATGAACACGCCGGCGACACCCGCGCCCACCGCCGCGCGCGCCAGCACGGAGATGTGCTCGCGCTGGCCGCCGGAGCTGCCGCCCTGCCCGCCCGGCAGCTGCACCGAGTGGGTGGCGTCGAACACCACCGGGCAGCCGGTGGCGCGCATCACCGCCAGGCCGCGCATGTCCACCACCAGGTTGTTGTAGCCGAAGGAGAAGCCGCGCTCGCAGACGAGTATCTGCTGGTTGCCGGTGCTCTTGGCCTTGTCCACCACGTTCTTCATCTCCCAGGGGGAGAGGAACTGGCCCTTCTTGATGTTCACCGGCTTGCCGGCCTTCGCGGCGCGGCGGATGAAGTTGGTCTGGCGGCAGAGGAAGGCCGGGGTCTGGATGACGTCCACCACCTTGGCCACCGCCTCGATGTCCGTGTCCTCGTGTACGTCGGTGAGCACCGGCACGCCGATCTGCTTCTGCACCTTGGCGAGGATGCGCAGGCCCTCCTCCATGCCCGGGCCCCGGTAGCTCGAACCCGAGGTGCGGTTGGCCTTGTCGAAGGATCCCTTGAATATGTAGGGGATGCCGAGCTTGCCGGTGACTTCCTTGAGATGGCCGGCCACGTCCAGGGAGAGCTGTTCGCTCTCGAGGGTGTCGGGGCCCGCGATGAGGAAGAAAGGCTTGTCGATCCCGGCTTCGAAGCCGCAGAGCTTCATGCCCGAGCCGCCTTGAGGGTGTGGCCGGACGCGGCGTAAGCCCGCGCCGCCTTCACGAAGCCCGTGAACAGCGGATGGCCGTCGCGCGGGGTCGAGGTGAACTCGGGATGGAACTGGGAGGCGATGAAGAAGGGATGGCTGGGCAGCTCCACCATCTCCACCAGGCCATCCATGGAGCGACCGGAGAACACCATGCCCTTCTTCTCCAACTGCTCCAGGTAGTTGTTGTTGAACTCGAAGCGGTGGCGATGGCGCTCCATGACCTTGTCGGCGCCGTACATCCTGTGGGCCAGGGTGCCGGGCTTGAGCAGGCACTCCTGGGCGCCGAGGCGCATGGTGCCGCCGAGGTCGGATTTCTCGCTGCGCTTCTCCAGGTTGCCGCTGCGGTCCTGCCACTCGGTGATGAGGCCGATGACGGGATGCGGCGCGTTGCGCTCGAACTCGGTGCTGTGGGCGCCCTTGAGGCCCACGGCGTTGCGCGCGAACTCGATCACCGCCACCTGCAGGCCGAGGCAGAGGCCGAGATAGGGGACATTGTTCTCGCGGGCGTAGCCCGCGGCCGCGATCTTGCCCTCGATGCCGCGTTCGCCGAAGCCGCCGGGCACCAGGATCGCATCCATGCCGCGCAGCGCGCCGGTGCCGTTCTTGGCGATCTCCTCGGAATCGAGGTAATGGATCTTCACCTGGGTGCGGGTGTGGATGCCCGCGTGGCGCAGCGCTTCGTTGAGCGACATGTAGGCGTCCACCAGGTTCACGTACTTGCCCACCATGGCCACGTTCACCGTGGCCTCGGGGTTGGCGCGGGCTTCCACCACCTTGCGCCACTCGGAAAGGCTGGCGGAACGGGCGTTGATGCGCAGGTGATCCACCACGATGTCGTCCAGGCCCTGCTCGTGCAGCACCAGGGGGATCTTGTAGATGTCGTCCACGTCCGGCGCGGAGATGACCGCGCGCTCCTCCACGTTGGTGAACAGCGCGATCTTGCGGCGCGCGTCCTGGGGCAGCTCCGCGGCGGCGCGGCACAGGAGGATGTCCGGCTGGATGCCGATGGAGCGCAGCTCCTTCACCGAGTGCTGGGTGGGCTTGGTCTTGGTCTCGCCGGAGGTGGGGATGTAGGGCACCAGGGTCAGGTGCATGTAGACGCACTTGCCGCTGCGGCCCATCTCGATGCCCATCTGGCGGATGGCCTCCAGGAACGGCAGCGACTCGATGTCGCCCACGGTGCCGCCGATCTCCACCAGGCACACGTCCGCATCGCCCGCGCCCTCG
>DASYZF010000283.1:0-1803 GCA_035946515.1 Gammaproteobacteria bacterium
CGCACCAGGTCCGGCGTCACGCCGGCGGAGCGCTGCTCCTTCTCCGTGAGCTGCTGGTGGGTGGTGGACTGGGGATGGATGACGAGCGTCTTGGCGTCGCCCACGGTGGCGAGATGGCTCGCGAGCTTCACGCTGTCGATGAAGCCGCGTCCGGCCGCTTCCCCGCCGCGGACGCCGAAGCTCAGCACCGCGCCGTAGCCGTTCCTGAGATAGCGGGTCGCAAGCGCGTGCTGCGGGTGTTCCGGCAGGCCGGGGTAGTTCACCCAGGCCACCTCCGGCCGCTTCTGCAGCCAGCGGGCGAGGGCGAGCGCATTGTCCACGTGGCGTTGCACGCGCAGCGAGAGGGTCTCGAGTCCCTGCAGCAGCAGGAAAGCGTTGAAGGGACTCAGGGAAGCGCCGATGTCACGCAGGCCTTCCACCCGCGCGCGGATGATGAAGGCGATGTTGCCGAACGGACCCTTGGGGCCGAACACGTCCCAGAACTTGAGGCCGTGGTAGCCGGGGGAGGGCTCGGTGAACAGCGGGAAGCGCCCGTTGCCCCAGTCGAACTTGCCCGCGTCCACGATCACCCCGCCGATGGACGTGCCGTGGCCCCCGATCCACTTGGTGGCGGAGGCGACCACGATGTCCGCGCCGTGCTCGATGGGCCGCGCCAGGAACCCGGCGGCGCCGAAGGTGTTGTCCACGATCAGCGGGATGCCGTTCTCGTGGGCGACGCGGGCGATGGCCTCGAAGTCCGGCACGTCGAACCGCGGGTTGCCGATGCTCTCCACGTAGAGGGCCTTGGTGTCCCGGTCGATGGCCTTGCGGAAACCCTCCGGGTCGCCGCCCTCCACGAAGCGCACGCCGATGCCGAGCCGCGGCAGCGTCACCTTGAACTGGTTGTAGGTGCCGCCGTAGAGGGAGCTGGAGGCGACGATGTTGTCGCCGGCCTGGGCCAGGGTGCTGATGGCGAGGAACTGGGCCGCCTGGCCGCTCGCGGTGGCGAGCGCCGCCACGCCGCCTTCGAGGGCGGCGATGCGCTTCTCGAACACGTCCGTGGTGGGGTTCATGATGCGGGTGTAGATGTTGCCGAACTCCTGCAGGGCGAAGAGCCGCGCGCCGTGGTCCGCGTCGTTGAAGGTGTAGGAGGTGGTCTGGTAGATGGGCACGGCGCGGGCGTTGGTGCCCGGCGCGGGCTCCTGGCCGGCGTGGATCTGCAGGGTCTCGTACCGGTATTGCGTGCTCTGGTCGGAACTCATGGTCATCACTCCTGTTGCTGTCGTGCCGTCTTTTTCAGGGACGAGCGGACCTGCATCGCACCGCCTGGTGCGATGGGATCAGGACCTTGGGGGAGTGCCGGAGGGGATTCTTAGGGCGATAAAAAACCCGCTACGGCTTTGCCGTGCGGGTCCTGTTGTCTCGGTTCGGTCAGAGCGTCAGTCTTTGCGCCTCTGGACACGAGCGGCCCGCACGGTGGCGTACATGCAGCACATGCACATGGCCATGCAGGCGAGAGCGAAAGCGGCGTTCGACACGAAATGTTCCATGGGCCCGAATATCGGCGAACTCCGCTGTCTTGTCAATAGGCCGCCGCTTGAACAATGGGGGCGCGGTCAGTAACGTGTGGCGGCTTGTCATATAGGAGGGAGCGACCATGGCAGACCGCAAGATGAGCCGCGCCAAGCGCGCCGTCTGGTACGTGATCCTGTTCATCCCCTTCTTCGTGGCCATCTGGGTGCCGCTCTTCAACCGCGTCGAACCCTCCCTGTTCGGCATCCCCTTCTTCTATTGGTTCCAGTTCGTCTGGATAGTCGTCGCTGC
>DASYZF010000284.1:0-5648 GCA_035946515.1 Gammaproteobacteria bacterium
CGCGCAGCGGCTGCAGGTGGCGCAGCAGGAAGTCGAGCACGAGCGCGATGAGCGCGGCCAGGAAACTCATGGCTGACTAGTAGACCCGTGAGCGGGTCGGCTTGCAAGTGCGTCCCGGTAGCGGGCCCAGTCGAACGCGGGACCGGGGTCGGTCTTGCGGCCCGGCGCCACGTCGCTGTGGCCCACGATGCGGGCCGGGGTGATGCCGGGGTAGGCCTGCATGAGCGCGGCGCTCACTTCCGCGAGCCGGGCGTACTGCGCCGGCGTGTAGGCGACCTCGTCGCCGCCCTCGAGCTCGATGCCGATGGAGAAGTCGTTGCAGGCCTCGCGCCCCTGGTAGCGGGAGACGCCCGCATGCCAGGCGCGCTCGTGGAGCGGCACGAACTGCAGGAGCTCGCCGTCGCGGCGGATGAGGAGATGGGCGGAGACCTTGAGGTCCGCCACCTCGGCGAAATAAGGATGGGCGTCCTTGGGGAGCGTGCCCAGGAAGAGACGCTCGATCCAGGGGCCGCCGAACTCCCCCGGCGGCAGGCTGATGCCGTGGATCACGAGCAACTCCACCGCCGCGCCCGCCGGCCGAGCGTCGCGATGGGGCGAAGGCAGCTGGCGCGCGCCCCGCATCAGTCCCGTGGACCTGTCCACCGTGAATGCCATGGACCGATTTTCCCACACCGGCAGCAAATGTTGCGACGTGGGGTTAAACTCTGCTTCTCCCCTTTCCGGATGGCCCCATGGCCCAGGCCCGCGCCCCCAAGCTGCAGGAGATGCTCACCGGGCTCATCGGCGCCCCGAGCGTCAGCAGCGTCAGCCCCCAGTACGACATGAGCAACCGCCCCGCCGCCGAGCGCATCGCCGGCTGGCTGGAGGGCATCGGCTTCCGGGTGGAGCTGCAGGAGATCCCGGGGCACCCGCGCAAAGTCAACGTGATCGGCAGCTTGGGATCCGGCCCCGGGGGCCTGGTGCTCGCCGGCCACATGGACACGGTCCCCTACGACGAGACCGGTTGGGATTCCGACCCCTTCACCCTCACGGAACGTGACGGGGAATACTACGGCCTCGGCATCAGCGACATGAAAGGCTTCATCGGCCTCGCCATCGAGGCCGCCTCCCGCCACCGCGCCCGGGATCTTGCCCAACCGCTCATCGTGCTCGCCACCGCGGACGAGGAGAGCAGCATGTCCGGCGGCCGGGCGCTCGCCGCCGCCGGCCGGCCCAAGGCCCGCTACGCGGTGATCGGCGAGCCGACGCTGCTCAGGCCCGTGCGCATGCACAAGGGCATCCTCATGGAGGCGGTGAAGGTCATCGGCCACTCCGGCCACTCGAGCGACCCCAGCCTCGGCCGGAACGCGCTCGAGGGCATGCACAAGGCCATCGCCGCCCTGCTCGCCTACCGCGAGGACATGCAGCAGCGGCACCGGGACCCGCATTTCAAGATCCCGCATCCCACCATGAACCTGGGCCACATCCATGGCGGCGACAACCCGAACCGCATCTGCCCCGAGTGCGAGCTGCATTTCGACATCCGCACCCTGCCCGGCATGAAGAGCGAGAAGGTGCGCGCCGAGATCCGCGAGCGCCTGGAGCACGCCCTCAGGGACACGGGGCTCGAGCTGCAGTGCCGCAGCCTCTTCGCCGGCACCGATGCCCTGGAGACGCCGGGCACCTCCGAACTCGTGAAGTACACCGAGGAGCTCACGGGCCACAAGGCCGAGGCCGTGGCCTTCGGCACCGAAGGCCCCTTCCTGCAGGCCTTGGGGATGCAGACGGTGATCATGGGTCCGGGCGACATCAACGTGGCCCACCAGCCCAACGAACACCTGCCGCTCGCCATGCTTGAGCCCACCCTCGGCCTGCTCGAGAACCTGATCCAGCGCTTCTGCGTGGCGGAGACCTCCGCCGCCCACGGCTGATCTCCCAGCTCCCGCCGGGCATGAGCGCGAACGACGCCTTCATACGCCGCGACCTCAAGGTGCTGTGGCATCCCTGCACCCAGATGAAGGACCACGAATCCCTGCCGCTCGTGCCCATCCGCCGCGGCCAGGGGGTGTGGCTGGAAGACTTCGAGGGGCGGCGTTATCTCGACGCCATCAGCTCCTGGTGGGTGAACCTCTTCGGCCATTCCAATCCGCGCATCAACGCGGCGCTGACCCAGCAGCTGGAGGAGCTGGAGCACGTGATCCTCGCGGGCTTCAGCCATCCGGCGGTGGTGGAACTCTCGGAACGGCTGGTGAAGCTCGCGCCGGCCGGTCTCGACCGCTGCTTCTACGCCGACAACGGTTCCTCCGCCGTGGAAGTGGCGGTGAAGATGAGTTTCCACTATTGGAAGAACCTGGGTAAGACGCGCAAGACCCGCTTCATCACCCTCTCCAACAGCTACCACGGCGAGACCCTGGGTGCGCTCGCGGTGGGCAACGTGGAACTCTATAAGGAGACCTACCAGCCGCTGCTCATGGACGTGATCACGGTACCCAGTCCCGATTGCTATCATCGGGAACCGGGGGAGAGCTGGGAAGCCCATACCCGGAAGATGTTCGCGCAGATGGAGCAGGCTGTGGAACGACACCACGAGGAAACGGCCGCCGTGATCCTCGAGCCCCTGGTGCAATGCGCCGGCACCATGCGCATGTACCACCCGGTGTACCTCAAGCTCCTGCGGGAAGCGTGCGACCGGTACGGAGTGCATCTCATCGCCGACGAGATCGCCGTGGGCTTCGGCCGCACCGGCACCCTCTTCGCCTGCGAGCAGGCAGGCATCACCCCGGACTTCATGTGCCTCTCCAAGGGACTCACGGGGGGCTACCTGCCCTTGAGCGTGGTGCTGACCCGGGAGGCGGTCTACCAGGCTTTCTATGACGATTACACGACCCTGCGTGCCTTCCTTCACTCCCACAGCTACACGGGCAATGCCCTGGGTTGCCGGGCGGCCCTGGCGACCCTGGACATCTTCCAACAGGACGGCGTGATCGCAGCCAACCGGGCCCTCTCGGCCCGCATGGCCGAGGCCGCCGCGCCGCTCACGGACCATCCTCAAGTGGCGGAGGTGCGCCAGCAAGGCATGATCCTCGCCATCGAGATGGTGAAAGACAAGCAGACGAAGGAAGCCTATCCCTGGCAGGAGCGGCGCGGGCTTAAGGTCTATCGCCACGGTCTCAAGCGCGGCGTGCTGCTGCGGCCCGTGGGCAACGTGGTGTATTTCATGCCGCCCTACGTCATCACCCCGGAAGAGATCGACTTCATGGCCCAGGTGGCGGCGGAAGGCATCGCCCTGGCCACGGCGGACTGACATGCGCAGGCCCCGCGTCTTCCACTCCACACCTCTCAAGGGCAAGGACCGGGTGGCCCTGGATCCCGGTGCCGCCAAACACCTCTCCACGGTGCTGCGCCTGAAGCCCGGCGCAGCGCTCCTGCTCTTCGACGGCTCCGGATTCGAGTTCGAGGCCAAGCTGGATCAGGCGGACAAGAAACAAGTGTGGGTGACGCTCTCCACCATGCACGGCCCCGCCGTGGAATCGCCCCTACAGGTGACCCTGGCCCAGGGCGTGTCCCGGGGCGAGCGCATGGATTACACGGTACAGAAGGCCGTGGAGCTCGGCGTCAGCACCATCGTGCCGGTGCTCACGGAGCGCAGCGTGGTGAAGCTCGACAAGGACGGCGGTGCCAAGAAACGCGAACACTGGCACGGGGTAGTGGTGGGGGCTTGTGAACAGTCCGGGCGGGTACGGGTGCCGGAGGTGCAGCCACCGCTGCCCCTGGCCAGCTTACTCGCTGACCTGCCCCAGGCGGGCCTGAAGCTGCTGCTGGACCCCTTGGGGGGAAGCACGGCGAACGATTTACCCAGGCCCGCGGATGGCCGGGTGCTGCTCCTGATAGGCCCCGAGGGGGGGCTCAGCGAGAACGAACGGAACCTGGCGGCGCGGGTGGGATTCACGGGGCTCAAGCTGGGACCGCGGATACTGCGCACCGAGACCGCCGCGCTCGTGGCCTTGAGCCTGCTGCAATCCCAGTGGGGCGATCTCACGTAAGCGCGATGAGTGCCGCCAAGCGCCGCCACGGACCCATACGCCCCGAGACCTGGGCCATCACCATGCTCTGCATCCTGGGTGTCTGCGCCATCGCGACACTGGTGATCTTCTTCCTGGGGGGCTTGAGCCTCGCCGGCCTCGGCGGGATGGCCCTGCTGCTGCTCTTGGGTGCTCTCAGCGTCCTGCTGCGCTATCTCTACAACGCACCGCCGGGTGAATAGATAAATGAGGAAGTCTTGATTTGAAAAAGGGTGGCATCCCTTTTATGCAAGAAGGATGATGCGCCTTTAATTCTGCCGATTCTCTTGAGAAGCATCGAACTCGGCCAAAAGATCAGGGCGTTCATACTCTAAAATAGCGCGGCACAAAACCCTAAGCGCTTGCGCATCATAATAAGTACCCTCTACTGGCACGCTACGAAGCAAAGCCTCCAAATGAGCTCTAAGTGTTGCATGGTTTCCAATTTTATTTCTTTCTCTTTCAAGCAAATAGGTCTCATAGGCAAGCATATCTGCAGCTTGTAAGGGCAATGTATCTTCGACACTCGCGAATGAAATTCCCTGAAACCAGGGCTTCCATCGCTCGTGCTCTCCATATTGCTTGGCAATATCCCAATTGATGGATGCTTGTTTTTCACGTAAATCGAAAAAGAATGAAACCTTCTCAACAATTCCAGTCATATCAGCAGCGATTTTGGCGCGATTAAGCGCACTTTGCATAGCAAGTTCGAAAGCCAAATAAATTGGGCTTACAAGTTTCTGCTCAAGATATGAACCTGGTTTAACAACCTCATTCCAGTCATCAACACGGATAACCGCGACTATCCCTATGATGTTTCGATGGGAAAGGATCTCTCGAAATTCGCGAATTACCCAGTCGCGCTTTCCCTGAGTCCATTCGATACTCTGACATTGACCATCAAAATGGGATAAATCCCACATATGAAATGAGCGTAGATTTTCTCGGCTCAGAAGTGCTGCCCATTCCTTTTCCATTTGCGCCCATTCCTCAGCAACCCCCATGAACCCAGCCCACAGAGCGGCTTTAGAGCCACCGTGAATCCCGCTATCATCGAAATAGGCTTTCAGCATGAGATAGAGCAGCTCAGGATGAATTCCACAGGGTTAGACGCGAAGCGAGTTCGCAGAGAGCCCTCATAGGGTACGTGAGGACGCGCCACATGCGGCGAACAGGTGGACAAGATGTTCGCCCCGGAGCCGTGAGTGGAGCGGGTTGCGTAGCGAGAGAAGTCGCATCTCGCGCCCGCCGCTCTCGGGCGTCCTGCCCTCCCGCGGCATTAAGCCATCCTGGCCGTCGTAGCTTTTGCGACTGTCAGGTAAGCGGTAGCGGGATGTCGGTCTGGGTGCCGACGCCCGATGCCGTATCCGTGAAGCGCCGCTCCGGCATGATCTCGAGGAGCCGTTCTTCGATGGCCTCGAGG
The DNA here is from genome assembly GCA_035946515.1 of Gammaproteobacteria bacterium. Taxonomy (GTDB): domain Bacteria; phylum Pseudomonadota; class Gammaproteobacteria; order Natronospirales; family REEB76; genus DASUBN01. The sequence continues at coordinate 5,464 of DASYZF010000284.1, forward strand.
TCGGGGATCACCGGCCGCTCGTTGGCCATGCGCACCCGGTTGAGCACCGGGCCGGTGCCGAAGTCGTTCTCGGAATCCACGCTCAACACCGCCGGGTTCACGCGCACCAGGTAGGGATAGCCCTGGGTGAGGATGGCGATGACGGGCGGGTTGATCTGCTCGCCGATGGCGTGGGTGACGGCGAT
>DASYZF010000285.1:0-3241 GCA_035946515.1 Gammaproteobacteria bacterium
ACCAATGCTCCCCGAGGCTTTCCCGCAGGCTGTGCACAGCCCGCGAGAGATGGGTCTTGACGCTGCCCTCGGAACAGCCCATAGCCTGGGCTGTCTGTGCCACATCCAGCCCTTCCAATATACGCAGCATGAAGGCTTCCCGTTGACGTCCTGGAAGCTCCTGTAGAGCTTTCTCCAAGGCGACCATGGCATCGGCCTGGGCCACCTGCTCCCCCGGCTCCAGGGCCCGCGGGTCCACGGCGTTGGCGATGGGGTCCGGGAGCTCGTCATCCCCCTCCCCCTTCTGCCCCCCGAAGAAGGACAGCACCCGGTTACGGACCGCCCGGCGGCGCTGGGTATCCCGGATCCGGCTCTGGAGGATGCGGTAGAAGAGAGGAGGCCACTCGGCGGGGGGGCGGTTGGCATAGCGCTTGGCCAGCTGGAGCATGGCCTCCTGCACCGCATCCTCGGCATCCTCGTGGCTGCGCAGCCCCATCTGGGCGATGCGATAGGCGCGCCGCTCGACGTCCGCGAGGAATTGGCTGAGTTCTTGGATCGTCTCCAGAGGGATGCCCCCGACGCCTGAAACCGCAGGCGCTTCCGAAACTTGGAGCGGCGACCGCTCCGCGCCCGAGAGGTTATCATGCTCGCGCCTCCTCCTGCTCCGGCGCCCTCATGCCTCATCGCGGCGAGCAAATTTTCATCAAACCGACACGCGCGCGCGATGCCTGCGGAGAACGCGCGTGCCGCCCGCGATCATCCACACACTTATCCACAAAAACTGTGGATAAGCCCGCGCGCGCCTGATGGAGCGTGCACGTTATCTCCGGGTCGCGGTGCCCTCGCCGCTGTACCGGGACTTCGACTACCTGCCGCCGCCGGACACGGACCCGGCCATGCTCCAGCCGGGCGTGCGCTTGAGGCTCCCCTTCGGCCGGCGCGAGCTCGTGGGCGTGCTGCTGGAGGTCGCCGCCGAGCCGCAGGTGGCGGTGGCGAAACTCAAGGCCGCCCGCAAGCTCCTGGACGCGACGCCGGCGATCCCGCCGGACATGCTGGCCTTGGCGCGCTGGGCCGCGGACTACTACCGCCATCCCATCGGCGAGGTGATGCAGACACTGCTGCCGGTGTTGCTGCGCCAGGGCAAGGCCGCGGTCGCCGCCCGGGAGAGCGTCTGGCGCCTGTCCGCCGCCGGACGCGCCGCGGATGCCGCGATGCTCGCCCGGGCACCGCGCCAGCAGAGCCTTTTCAGCTTGCTGCAGCGGCATGCCGAAGGCTTGAGCGCCGCCGAACTCAAGGAAGCGCTGCCGGGCTACGCCACGGCGCTCAAGGCGCTCGCCAAACGCGGCTGGCTCGAGAAGGCCGCGCGCGAAATCAGACCCGAGCCGGCGTCGCCCCAGCCCGCCGCCGCGCTGAACCCGGCCCAGCACAAGGCGGCGACGGAGATCACGGCGGCGCTCGGGACCTATCGCAGCTTCCTCCTGGACGGGGTGACGGGCAGCGGCAAGACCGAGGTCTACATGGCAGCCATCGCCGCCGCGGTGGCACGCGGCCAGCAGGCGCTCGTGCTGCTGCCGGAGATCAACCTCACCCCCCAGACCCTGGCCCGCTTCCGCGCCCGCTTCGGGCAGGTGGCGGCCTTCCACTCGGGGCTGAACGAGACCGAGCGTCTCGCCGCCTGGCTCGCGGCCCGGGACGGCGAAGCCCAGGTGGTGGTGGGCACCCGCTCCGCCGCCTGGCTGCCGCTGCGACACCCGGGCCTGTTCGTGGTAGACGAAGAGCACGACGCTTCCTTCAAGCAGCAGGAAGGCTTCCGTTATTCGGCCCGGGATCTCGCGGTGGTGCGCGCCCAGCGCGCCCAGGTGCCGGTGGTGTTGGGCTCCGCCACGCCCTCGCTCGAATCCCTGCACAACTGCGTCCAGGGACGCTATATCCCGCTCTCACTCCCGGAGCGGGCCGGCAGCGCCCGCCATCCGGACGTGCGTCTCCTGGACATCCGCACCCGGCCGCTCACCGAAGGTCTCTCCGACCTAATGCTGGATGCCGTACGCCGCCATCTCGATGCCGACGGCCAGGTGCTCTTGTTCCTCAACCGCCGCGGCTACGCACCCACTTTCCTCTGCCACGATTGCGGCAGCACCGAGCAATGCCGCCGCTGCGACGCGCGCATGACCCTGCACGGCCGGCACCGCCTCGTGTGTCACCACTGCGGCGCCGAGCGCCCGGCGCCGGCCCGTTGCAGCCGGTGCGGCAGCGCCGCCTTCGGTGCCGTGGGCCAAGGCACCGAGCGCATCGAGCAGGCGCTCGCGGCATTGTTCCCGGACGCGGGGGTGGCGCGGGTGGACCGGGACAGCACCCGCCGCAAGGGCAGCATGGAACGGCTGCTGGAGGACGTGCAGCACGGCCGCCGCCGGCTCCTGGTGGGCACCCAGATGCTTGCCAAGGGTCACGACTTCCCCAAGGTCACCCTCGTGGGCGTGCTGGATGCGGACCAGGGCCTGTTCAGCGCCGACTTCCGCGCCAGCGAACGCATGGCCCAGCTCATCACCCAGGTGGCAGGCCGTGCCGGGCGGGCGGAACGGCCGGGCGAAGTCCTGATCCAGACCCACCAGCCGGATCATCCGCTGCTCCGCCACCTGGTGCGGGAAGGCTACGGCAGCTTCGCCCAGGCGGCGCTGGAAGAGCGCAAGCTCGCGAACCTGCCGCCCTATGCCGCCCTGGCCCTGCTGCGGGCCGAAGCACCCGGCGAGGGCGCCTCCGTCGCCTTCCTGGAAGCCGTCCGGGAACTGCTCGCCCGCCAACTGGGGCCGCGGCCGGAAGCGAGCCTCCTCGGCCCCGCGCCCGCACCCATGGAGCGGCGTGCCGGCCGTTACCGTGCGCATCTCCTGCTGCAATCCTCCCAGCGCGCACCCCTGCAGCGTCTCCTCGCCGCCGCGCTCCCGGAGATCGGCGGACTCAAACAAGCCCGACGCGTGCGCTGGTCGGTGGATATAGACCCGGTGAACCTCGATTAGGCGGGCTTTCCCCGCGGCCAACCGGTAAAATCTGCGCGCTATGAAACACGCGCTCGACCAGCTACTCCGGGAAACTCTCAAAGCCATGGGGCATACGGCCCCGGAAGGCCCGCTGGTGGAACGCAGCCGCGACCGCAAGCACGGCGACTTCGCCACCAACGTGGCCCTGGCCCTGTCCAAGGCCGCCGGCAGGAAGCCCCGCGACTTCGCCGAGGAAGTGATCAAGGCGCTGCCCAAGAACGGACTGGTCG
>DASYZF010000286.1:0-2181 GCA_035946515.1 Gammaproteobacteria bacterium
ACCACGGCCTCCTCATCGTCACCTGGGACGAGGACGACGGCACCCAGAACAACCAGATCCCCACCCTCATCGTCGGCCAGGACGTGAAGCCCGGGCGCTATGACCAGAAGATCGACCACTACTCGGTGCTGCGCACCCTCATGGACATGTACCACCTGAAGCCCATCGGCAACGCCAAGAAGGCCAAGCCCATCGGCAAGATCTGGGTCGGCGGGATCTTCAGTCATAAACATAAATAGGGAAGCTCTGATTTATTCAGAGCTTCCGCGGTGCAGGGGTCCGTGGCACCGCCGCGGACGGGCAGCAAGGATGGCTGCCCTGGCCTTTCCGGCTGAGCAGGATTGCACAGCCGGAAAGCACCGCACGCGAATCAAGCACGTAAGTGCTTGATTCGATGGGTGAGCGGCGCTGCCGCGAACGCCCCTACCGGACGTAGGGGCTGGGCTTTCTGCGTAGCGGGAAGCGGAGTAGAAAGCGAATCCGAGCCTGTATCGGACTCGCCGACTCTGAAAAATCCTGGGACGGATTTTTCAGAGTCCCTATAGGAGAGCGACCGGGGAGAGGATAGATGGGCAAGCATTACGAGACGCGCCAGGAGGAATACCTGGTCTCCACGGACCCCGCGAAGCTGGATCCGGCGGCGGTGCACGCCTTCCTCACCACGGCCTACTGGTCGTCAGGCATTCCCCTCGCCGTGGTGGAGAAGGCCCTGGAGAACTCCCTCTGTTTCGGGCTCTACCACGACAGGAAACAGGTGGGGCTCGTGCGGGTGGTGACGGACCACGCCACCTACGCCTATCTCTGTGACGTCTATGTGTTGGAGGCGCACCGGGGCAAGGGCCTGGGGCACTGGATGGTGGAGTGCGTCATGTCCCACCCGGACCTGCAGGACCTGCGCCGTTTCACCCTCGCCACCAAGGACGCCCACGGCGTCTACGCCGCCTTCGGTTTCACGCCGCTCAAGGCACCGGAGCGGATGATGGAGCGCCTGGATCCCAAGGTTTATGAGCGCATGGCTGCCAAGAAATGACCCAAGGCCAAGCATGCGAACATTAGGGCTGATCGGTGGCATCAGCTGGGAATCCACGGCCCACTATTACAGCCGCATCAATCAGCTCGTGGCGGAGCGGCTCGGCGGATTGCATTCCGCTAAGCTCTGGCTCCACAGCGTGGATTTCGACGAGATCCAGCATCTCCAGCATAAGGACGATTGGGCGGCTTGCGGGCGCATCTTCACGGACATCGCCCGGCGCTTGGAGAAAGCGGGCGCCGAGGGGCTTGTGATCTGCGCCAACACCATGCACATCCTGGCCGGGGAGCTCTCGGCATCGGTCGGCATCCCCCTCATCCACATCGCCGAAGCCACGGCCATGGCGGCCCAGGAGCAGGGCATCCGGAGCGTCGCCCTGCTCGGCACCCGCTTCACCATGGAGAAGGATTTCTACCGCCGGGAGCTGGAGGACAATGGCCTCAGGGTGCTGGTGCCGGACGAGGCCGAGCGCGCCGAGCTGCACCGCATCATCTATGAGGAGCTCTGCCGCGGCGTCGTGGACACTGCTTCCAAGGAGACCTTTTATAAGATCGTGCGGCGCCTCGCCAAGGAGGGCGCCGGCAGCGCGGCGCTCGCCTGCACCGAGTTCACGCTCATCGCGGATCCGGCTTCAAGTCCCGTGCCGCTGCTCGATACCACCGAGATCCACGCCCGGGCGGCCGTGGACTGGATGCTGAATTGAACTTTTTAGATACCGAATATGCCATCCAAACCGAAACCAGGAGTATCCCTATGAAGCAGTCCTATAAACTTGCGGCTGCGGCCGCCGTGGCGCTCCTCATGGCCAGCGCCGCCGCCCAGGCCGGCCCTTATACCGACGACCTCTCCAAGTGCCTGGTGAGCTCCACCAGCGAGCAGCAGAAGGCGGTGCTGGTGGAATGGGTGTTCGCCATCGCCGCCCTGCATCCTTCCGTGAAGCCCCTGTCCTCGGTCTCCGACGCCAAGCGCACCGACCTGAACAAGAGCGTGGCGAATCTTTTCACCACCCTGCTCACGGACTCCTGCCGCAAGCAGACCCAGGACGCGGTGAAGTACGAGGGCGCGGCCGCCATCCAGACGAGCTTCGCGCTGCTCGGGCAGGTGGCCATGACCGACCTGTTCTCCAACCCGGACGTGTCCCAGGGCCTGGG